>JANQFM010000261.1 GCA_028277865.1 Acidobacteriota bacterium | reverse complement strand
CCCAGGGCGGCACTCCGCCCTGGGGAAGGGCCGGGGCGACGCTGAGAGCACGATGAAGCCGCTGGCTAGCCATTCAGTCATTCGCTCCGCCGGGGCGGGCCCGACGGTGGCGTTGGCCAGGTTGAGACATCCCCCTTGGCGGCCCGGCAGGTGGACCGAATGCGTACGAGCCGGGAAACCGGTTCCACTCGGGCTCGCTTGGGCAATTCAGCATGGCGGTCTGCCTGTGAAGTAAAAGGTGGGAAATGCGACTTGGGAAGATCCTGCTCTGGGCGATTCCTGTTCTGTTGTGCGCACTTCTGTCCCCGATGAGCCCACAGGACTCTGCTGCAATCATTGCTGCTGTTCAAAACCTGTCCCAGGATCCGCGCGGCAGGGTGGTCGACGTGACCTTGGACCGTCCCGTCGAGCTGGCACTCCCCGACGAGAATTGGCGCTTCGAAGTCGACATCACCCGCCCCTTGGGCCGGGACATCCATTTTTGCGCCGGCGACCTCAACCAAGACGGGATTTCCGACCTGCTGGGAATCAGCTTCGACGGCAACTTCCTCTTTTTCCCCGGCCTGGATTCCCATCCCTATCGATTCGGGGAGGGATCGTTGCTGCGGCGCCCCGGGTCACCGGCGGGAATTCCTTTCGAAGTCAAGATCGGAGGGGAGTGGGAAGGCTGCGCCATCGCCGACCTGGACGCCGACGGTACGCCCGAGATCGTGGCGGGCGACCTGGTTTTTTCCCTGCTCACCCCCGGAAATCCGAGTGAAGTGAGCTTCCGGATGGAACTGCGTCCGGTTCTGGACGGTTTTCCAAGCGTCGGTGACCTCAACGGCGATGGCAAACCCGACATCATCCTGACCCGGATCGGAAGGCCGCCCGTCGCCCACCTGTTCCTGAACCGGTCCACCGTCGGAAATCTCTCCTTTGAGGAGACCCTGCTCACTGACAACTATGCCCAGGACTTCCTCGGCGAACGCGGCTTGTCGGTCGGAGACCTCAACGGCGACGGGCTGAACGACCTGATTTCCTTCAACGGCATCTACTTCAATCAGGGGACTGCCATCTCGCCGGACTTCGATTTCGACAGCCCCGTGCCTTACCCCGTCGACGAGGGGCCTTGGATAAACGGCGTCAATTCCGATCAAGGGATCAGCATGATCCTCCACGACGGGAATGGCGACGGCCTGCTGGACGCTTACCTCTCCAGCTACGGCACCTCGATCTGGCAGGGGTCCTTCTACGAGAACATCGGAAGCCGGACTGCGCCGTCGTTCGCCTTCCGGGCTCCTTTGCTTTGTCGATCCACCCCCTATTCCAACCACTACCGGGGGAAGATGGAACCCGATTTCAGCCCCAGCCGGACATTCGCCGCGGCGGGCGACGTCAACCAGGACGGCCTATTGGATGTCCTGGTCAGCGACGGCCTGGGGGTCTTCGCCGAATCGACCGTACTGTGGACCCGCAGCATCGCACCCAGGATCGAGCTTTCGCACCTGGACATCTACACCTTCTTCAGGGAAGGCTTCCCCAACCTCGATCCCTACGACTTCTTCACTCCCAACTGGCAGCCGGACGTCCCGGTGTCGTGGAAGGACCGCAATGGCGACGGGCTGAGCGACATCATCCAGTCAAATGTCTTTCTGGACGAGTTCACGCTGTCGTTCCTGGAAGGGATCTCTTCGCAGCCTCCCCGATTCGCCGAACCGGTTCCCTTGCAAACCGAATCCGGCGCCGACCTGGAGGGCATCGGCTGGGCCGAGATCGACCTCGATCAGGATGGACGGCTGGATTTGATCGTGGGGCGACCCTCCAGTTTCGACAACCCCCAGCAGGAGGGCCGCCTGGCCGTCTACCGCAACCTCTCTGCCAACGGGGTGATTGCCTACGCCGATCCGGTTCCCCTCACCGATCCTTCGGAAACGGTGATCGATGTCGGTGAAAACGCCTGGCCGGCGGCCTTTGAATGGGACGGGGACGGCCAAATGGACCTGCTGGTCGGAGAGCAATCGGGCAGCATCTTCATCCTGCTCAATCGAGGCGGCCATTTCATCGACGGCGGCCTGCTGAGCGCCGAAGACTGGGATCCGATCCGGGCCACGATCATTGGAGGAGGCTTGATCAGCCCCGCCCTGGCCCCCGGCGACTTTGACAACGACGGGCTGGCGGACCTGCTATTCGGGGACACCCAGTTTTCCACGCTCTGGTTCCTCAGGAACAACGGAAGCCCATCATCGCCGAGCTTCAGCATCGAGGCGCCCTCCGTGACCAGCACCATCCCCGGACGCGTCGAACGCCTCAGCGACCGCTCCTTCCGCCTCTACTTCGGGATGCCGGTGCTGGCCGATGAGACCCTTGTTCGCTTTTACCCTTCGCCGCAAGTCAACCAGGCTTCAGTTCGAGTCGTCGCACCGCAAGAGCGGGTGCTTTACTTGCCGTTTTTGCGAGAGGACGGGAACTCCTTCTCCGGCTACGCGGTCTCCAATTTCTCGGATGAAGCAGCCAACATCCGCTTCACCGCCTATGGAAGGGACGGCACTGTGCAGCCCCTGCCCGCCAATCCGGCCGATCTGCGCATCGAAGCAGGCACCCAGCTGGCGCGCGTTGCAAGCGAGATCTTCGGCGCTGGGGCTGCTGTAGGCTGGGTGGAATTGGCCAGCGACAATTCCGGGATCGCCAGCTTCTTCCAGTTCGGCGCCGGCGACCTCAGCCGATTGGACGGTTCGGTGGCCTTTGCCGACAAGGCCGACAAGCTCTATCTGAGCAGGGTCTTCCAAGGATCCGACGCCTTCCGCGGCCAGCCGGCCAGCACAACGGTCTTTGTGGCCAATCCCAATGAAGAGCCGGTTGTCATTGCCTTGACTCTTCGACCGGCAGGCCAGAACGGGTTGGCTGCCAGGGGATCTTCGACAGCCGTGCGCAACCTGCCGCCTAAAGGACTGCTGGAGGAGACGATTGCGGAACTTTTCGGGCAAGATGCAGGGAACGGGTACCTGGAAGTGGAAGTGACCCAAGGGGATGGCGTGGTCGCCTTCGAACTGATCGAGCTGGAAAACACCGTGATCGGGCTCAATGCCAACTTCGGCAATCCCTCCAGCCAATCCTTTTCAGCCCAACTGGCCAGTGTGGAAGGGCTGTTCACCAACGTCAACCTGATCAACACAAGTACTGCATCCCGCAACCTCACCCTCACGGCTGTCGGCGTTGAAGGGGAGCAGCTGGGCTCGACGATGCTGACCCTGCAGCCGGGCCAGCAGGTTTCACAGGATGCCGGCCAGCTATTCCCTCCGGCGGCTGACCCTGTACTGAAAAGCCAGCAGGCTGCTTTGTTGGGTTCCCTCAAGGTCGATTCCGACGGGGCAGGTGTCATCGGCGACGTGATCTTCGGCGATCCGCTTGCCTTTCGCTTCGCGGCCTCGCTGCCTTTGCAGACCGCTTCCTTCCGGCGTGGCGTGTTCAGCCAGGTGGCGGAAATCGAAGGAAGCTCTTTTACCGGAGTAGCCGTTTTCCACCCGGGCCAAGCTGCAGCGACCCTGCGCATCCAGGTCATTTCTTCTCAAGGGGATCTGGTGGGAGAATTCAGCGGGCCTCTGGAAGGCGGCAAGCGTTTTTCCTCTCTGATTTCCGAGCTGATCCCGGCCGCGAAAGGACAGGCGGGAGGATACATCTTGATCGAGTCCGACCAGCCGGTGATCGCCCAGATGCTGATCGGCGGACTGGTTTCGGGCGCGACCAGCTTCTATTCCGCCGTGCCCCCCACCGTGATCGGGTGAACCGGCTGTGATCCCTTCCGGGCTGGGCGCAAGGATTGTCCGGCTGATCGGAGTTTCGCGCTAAGCCGCAAAGAACGCAAAGGACTCGGTACTGGTCTGTTCTCGTGTGTCCGCAATTTGCCGCCTGTCCAGCCTTGAAGCCGCCCCGCAGCCTGCCTGACCATCCTACCTGACAACACTGGGAGCGGCCCGACTGCCTGCGTCCACAAGCAGCCGAGCCTGATCGGTATGGGGACAACTGGCTACCGAGAAAGGGAGCTGGGCCAGAGGCGAATCACACTTCGGCCCCTCTCTCCCAGTTCAATTTCATTCAGGGTGGAACTGTATTTTGAAAACGAAACAAGCCCAATAGCCACGCGGTCAGGAGTCAGCCAACGCCTGACGGAAGGAGAGCAGATTCCCTCTGACGCTGCTACCTCCTGGCCGCACAGCCGAAGGAGGCAGTAGCAAATGTCATCCGCACCCACCTTATCCGAACTCGAAGAGCAAGTCAGGAAAGAACGCGAGGAGCATCTCCGGCCAGCATTGGAAAGGCTCGACGAAATCCGAGCCAGCTTCAGAATCCTGGGCCGGGATCTCGACGAAGACCTTGAGCAGGTTTTTCAGCGACCGGCGTACAGTACCGGCCTGATTGATCCGCTCATCTTGGCAGACCTCGCAGAACGTGTCCCGGACTTGTCCCCTTGGGAAAACTGTCGTGTCGTGTGCGAAGAGGACGAGGAGCAGGGCCATGAACCGCCCGAGCAGCAACTTGCATTTCTGATGCCTTCGCCCGCTGAAACCCTACGAGATTCCATCCAGGAAACCATTCGGGAAAGCCTCGCAGAAGAGCGTAGGCAAGACTCAATGCCACAGGCAGAGTCCTGTCCAGAGCAGAAGGCCGTATCTGTCCCGCCCAATTGGCAAGACCTGCTGAGCCTGACGATTGAACAGGCAGCGGCCCTCTTGCAGAACGACCGTTCCACGATCTACAGGCTTGCGAAGCGGGGAGACTTAACCATCAACAAGCGGAAACGAGTCACGGTGAAATCCATCCTCGAACTGGAATTGCAGCCCCATAAGTGAGACGCTCTGCAACACTGTGCAACACTCTGCGACAAATTCTGCATTCCGGCCCCCCATTTCGGTTGACCGACCCGGCCCGTCCGTGC
>JANQFM010000166.1 GCA_028277865.1 Acidobacteriota bacterium | reverse complement strand
TTATAATAAGCATTGAAGTTAACATTTTTTGCTTGACATCCACTCGATCATCACCTAGTATGGGGAATGTCTGATCGGTTCCGCATCAGACTTGGATGTGACGGATCGAAGGCTTGAGCGGGGAGGTTTTGGCGGGTTGATTCGAGGTGGAATCGCCCGGCGGAAATCGAACCGGGATCTGTTCTCTGGCAAACGAAAACTGGTGACGTGAAAGCGGAACCAGGCGCGGCCGGCTCCCGCCCCTGGTTCCTCGTCACCCCGAACCTGTGGAAGGAGGTCGAAATGACTACTTACAGTTTACCTCAATCCTTGCTTCAACCCAACCCTGGATTTCATTGCAGCCCGACCGAGCAAGCCGTGGGGGAGGAATCCCTCCCGGCCTTGCCTCTCCCTGGCGCCCCTGCGGCAGCCGAGGGGCGGCGTTGCCTCACTTCTCAGGAATGGGAGGCGCTGGAAGATCTGGCCATGTCGTTGCACGGCGTGATGCGCTTGATCGACGAGCAGGGCTTCGATAATTCCAGCGGCGCCCAGGAACTGCTGGCATTGGTGTACAGGAGATTCGAGAAGCTGCTTTCCGAAATCCGCTCCCGGTTGGAGAAGGAAGGCGAATTGTAGGTCGGTCAATCAGGCCGGGGGCGGAAGGCAAGCCGTCCGCCTCCGGCCTGGGCCATTTCACCCTGTCTTGAAGAACCCAGGGCGGACTTCACGCAAAGTCGCAAAGCCGCAAAAACGCTACGCAAAGCGAAGAAAGGAAAGGTTGTTCAATCGACTGTTGACTGACGAACCGGAACAGGACAAGTCGTTTCTGTTCTGACCTTTGCGGCTTTACGCCTTTGCGTTGGAGCCGCTCTGGACCCTCCCTTCGCACCTCGCGCCGTCCGCCCTATCCCCCCGCCCAGCCAGAGGTTGGCATGATGCTTGCCCGTTGAATAACCTAATCTGCGGTCTCTAGCCGGAGTGAGGAGGAAGCCATGCTTGCCCGACATCGACTGGACTCCATCCCGAATTCGAGTCCCTGGAAAAATGCAGCTCGCCAAGGGGTGCCGGTCCTGATTTTGGCATTGATTCTGGGCTTGATGCCGACAGCGGCACTGGCTCAGCAAGCGGAGGACGATCCAGACCAGGCATGCCTGGCCTGCCACGGGGAAGCCAGCCTGGCCGACGACCCCGAAACTCGTCGGCTTCTTGTCGACCAGTCTGTTTTGGCCGATTCCGTCCATTCATTCTTCTCCTGCACAGACTGCCATCAGGACTTGGCCGGCCAGGATCCGTTCGGCCACGATTCCGCCCTGGCAAAGGTCGACTGCGGAATCTGCCATCCGGATGCCCAGCAGGTCTTTTCAGAGAGCCTGCACTTTTATGCATTGGAAAGGGGCAATCCTCGGGCGCCCGACTGCGCCGGTTGCCACGGGGCCCACAACATCTTTTCGGCTTCGGACCAGCGCTCGACTGCCTACCGGGCCAATGTCCCGGAAATGTGCGCCTCTTGTCACGGCCAAGCGGGGCTGTTGACCGAGCAGCTTGTCAAGCTGCCCGAAACGGTGCTCAGCTATGCACGTTCAGTCCACGGCAGGGCTTTGCAGAGGGAGGTCGACACGGCCGCCACCTGCATCGACTGTCATGGGGTCCATGACTTGGCCGGCCGCGCCGACCCCGAATCGCGCATCCATCCGCTCAATATTTCGGCCACTTGCGGGCGCTGCCACTCCGAGGCAAAAGACCAGTACGAGCGATCCATACACGGCAGGGCCCTGCAAATAGGAATCTGGGAGAGCCCCACCTGCACCAACTGCCACGGCGAGCATTTGATCATGTCGCCTCAGGATCCGGAGGCAGCCACTTCCGTCGACCATGTGGCCTCCGACACCTGCGGACACTGTCACCAGGACTCCAGGATCACCGAAAAATACGGTTTGGCCAATTACGTCGTAAACACCTATGTGGACAGCTACCATGGCTGGGCCCGTCTCCTGGACTCCGAGGAAGCGGCCGACTGTGTCAGTTGCCATACTGCCCATCGGGTACTGCCGGCGCGCGACCCCGAATCCACCGTCCATCCTCAGAATGTGTCGGCCACCTGCCAGCAATGCCATCCGGAATCCGACGATGCCTTTGCAGCCAGCTACACCCACCGCACGGCTTCGGTCGATGCTCACCCCGTGACCCGAGGCATCGGGTGGGTCTACTGGGTTTTGATCCCGGTTGTGATCGGCGCCATGCTGGCACACAATGGCCTGATCCTCGTCCACTACCTGGTGGAAAAGCGACGGGCGGAACGAGCCGAAGGCGAAGTGCTGCGCTTGGACCGCACACAGCTCGTGCAGCATCTTCTGCTGGGGCTTTCTTTCATCGGGCTGGTGATTACCGGCTTTGCGCTGCGCCATCCGGACGCCTGGTGGGTCTCCGCCTTGTCAACATTGGGGATGGACGAAGCGGCCCGTTCTTCGCTGCACCGCCTGCTGGCGATAGTTCTGATCGGGGTGGGCCTCAGCCACTTCATCTATGTCACGGCATCGCAGCGCGGCCGACGCGAGTTCCGCAGCTTGATTCCTCGTCGAAAAGACCTGACCGACTTGCGTCAAACGATTCTGCTTCATCTTTCGATGGGCCGTAAACGGGTAGCCTACGGGCGCCATGACTACACCCAGAAACTGGAGTACTGGGCTATGGTCTGGGGGTCTGCAATCATGGCGCTCAGCGGGTTTGTCCTCTGGTATCCCTCAGAGGCCGTCAAGGTTTTCCCCACTTGGATTGTCGAGGCCGCCCAAGCCATTCATTACTATGAAGCCTGGCTGGCTGCCCTGGCCGTGGTCGTTTGGCATTTCTTCTTCGTGCTGTTCCACCCCGAGGTCTATCCCATGAGTTGGACCGTGCTGACCGGGAAGATGACTCGCCGAGAGGTTCGCAAGAAGCATCCTGAATGGTACCGCGAGGAGTTTGCGACCGAAGGAGAGAGGGGAGAACAGAAAAGCCATTCAGGAACAGGGGAAAAGAAGCCCGGAGAAGCTGAAGCCTGACAGGCGCTCTATCGGATTCCCAGATCGCTCAGCACGGCGGGGCTTTCTTCGTCCCAGGCCAGGACCGTGTGACAACTGGTGCAGTCCTGCTCGATGGAACGGCTGCCGTCCAGGGTGGTGTGGTCGCCGTCATGGCAGCGGAAGCAGCCCGGAAAGTATTCGTGGCCGATGTTGTCCGGATAGGTTCCCCAGCTGACCCGCATCTGGGGAAAGACGTTGCGGGAGTAGATCGACTGGATTTCCCGGATGGCGTCTTCGACCATGGCCCGTTGGCTGTTGTAGAACTCGAAGTGGTTTTTCTGGTAGTAGTCGCGCAGCTGCTGTGCGATCTGCTCTGGAGCGGCCAGCACCTGCCCCACCTGGGTCAAGACCTGAACCCCCATCTTCTTGATGAACGGGATGGACCGGTCGACCCTCCCCTCGGTAATAGCTTGATCCAAAGCCCGGCCGGGAAGGTGCATGATGTGAGTGGGACGGTTATGGCAGTCGATGCAGTCCATAATGCGCCGTACCCCTTGGGCTCTTTGCTCCTCTGTCGGCGCTTGTCCACGCGCAAAATACTCAGTCAGGCTTCCGTCCGCCTCGCGCACCTCCACCCAGGCGATGGTTTGCCGCTGGGGATCCAGGCTGACGTATGTGGTCTGTTTGGAAGGGTCGATGTGCCAGCTATGGATCCCGCTGCCTCCCTGATCCCCTCCGCCGATGTGCAGCAACAGGGCCGTGGTGAGGGGAGTGTTGGCCTCGTCGTCCGAGTACTTTCGAATGACTTTGATGCGGTCGCCGGTGAATTTGGCGGGCCAATGGCACTGCTCGCAAGTGTCCTGCGAAGGCCTCAGGTTCTCGACCGGGGTCGGGATGGGGCGCTGGTAGGTATCGAAGGTCACAGCCAGCATCTGGCCCATTCCCGAGATCTTGGAGCGTACGAACCAGGGGGCGCCGGGTCCGATGTGGCAATCGACGCAGGCCACCCTGGCGTGGGGAGAGTCTTTGTAAGCGTCGAACTCCGGCTGCATGACCGAGTGGCAGACCTCGCCGCAGAATTCGGGCGTATCCATGTAGGACACGCCTTGGAAGCTCACCGCCGAGACCAAAAAGACATTGATCACGGTCAGGAATCCTGCTGCTGCGGCCGCCCGGCGAACCGAGGGCTTGTTGAAGTCCACTTTTGGGTAGGAATCTCTCCGGTGGTCTTCTTGCGAGGAATTGCCCGCTGCTCGTCGGCGGCGATTGTCTACATAAGCCCCGACAGGGATCAGGATCAATCCCAGCACAAAGAATGCCGGCAGCACCAGCAAGGCCATCATGGCCAAGTATGGGGAGTCGGCCAGCCCCAGCAGGCCGAAAAGCAAAAAGGCGCAGATGGCCAGGCCGCTGACCGTGGTCAGGCTGGCGCCGAAAAGCGTGATCCAATTCCGCCCCAGCAACCGCATCAAGGCGACCGCCCACCGCTTGGCCATCAATCCCCTCCTTTGCCCAAAGCGGTTTCGCGCCAAGATGCAAAGGCGCAAAGGTCAGAAAAGCCGAGCAGCCCATGGTACATATTCGATTCACCCGTCCCAATACTGCTGATTTGACGGAAGCACATGCCATGTGGCCTGGCAAGACGCCACCGTCGGGCCCGCCCCGGCGGAGCGAATGACTGAATGGCTAGGCCGCGAGCCAGCAACCTCATCGCGGCCACTGCGCATTTCCTCCC
>JANQFM010000117.1 GCA_028277865.1 Acidobacteriota bacterium | reverse complement strand
CGCTGAAGCGGCCTTATTGCGTGATTGGCTGCCAAGGGTAAGAGGGCATTGTCCCCCAATCAACCAGCAGTACCGTCGTCAAGCGAGCCAATCACCGGCGGCCCATTCATCAAGCCAGCGGCTCTGCCGCTACAATAGCCATGCTTTGACTGAACGCGCTTTTCTCAACTTGAAAGCCTTTGTCCAGGAACTGGACCGGCAAGGGGATCTGATCTGCGTGGAATCTGAGGTCGATCCCCAGCTGGAGATCGCCGAGATCCACCGCCGAGTGATCGCTGCCGGAGGGCCGGCCCTCCTTTTCAGCAAGGTCAAAAACAGCCCATTCCCGGTGGTCACCAACCTCTTTGGATCAGCTCGCCGCATCGAATTAGCCTTCGGCAAGCGCCCCCAGGAATTCGTGGCCTTCGCCGGCCGCGCCCCGGAGACGCTCATTCCTCCGCGCCTGGGCAAGCTTTGGGAGAATCGAGCCTTGCTCAAGCAGGGACTTCGCCTTGGCACCCGCAAGCGCTCCCGGCGGGCTACGGTCACCGAAAATGCCACCACCGCTCCTCACTTCGATAGCCTGCCTTTGCTCACCTGCTGGAGCAAGGACGGCGGACCTTTCGTGACGCTGCCTCTCGTCTACAGCGAAGATCCCGATACCGGACTGCACAACCTGGGGATGTACCGCATCCAGCGTTACAACGACACCGAAGCCGGAATCCACTGGCAGATCGGCAAGGGGGGCGGGTTTCACTATCACAAGGCGGAGCAGCGGGGGGAGCCGCTGCCGCTGAGCCTGTTTATCGGAGGGCCTCCGGCGCTGATTTTGGCGGCTATCGCTCCGCTGCCAGAAAACGTCCCCGAGCTGATGCTGGCTTCGCTGCTGCAGGGGCGCAAATTGGATCTGACGGACAGCCCTCACGGGCATCCCCATCCGCTGATCGCCGAGTGCGAGTTTGCTTTGCAGGGCTTCGTACCGCCGCATGAACGGCGACCCGAGGGGCCGTTCGGGGACCATTACGGGTACTACTCGCTGCAGCACGACTATCCGGTTTTCCACATCCAGGCGCTTTATCACCGTCGGGACGCCATCTTCCCCGCCACGGTGGTGGGCAAGCCGCGCCAGGAGGATTTTTACCTGGGGGACTACCTGCAGGAGCTGCTGGCGCCGCTTTTTCCGCTCGTCATGCCGGGGGTGCGCGATCTTTGGTCCTACGGCGAGACGGGGTATCACTCGCTGAGCGCCGCCGTGCTGCGCGAACGCTATGGGCGCGAGGCCATGGCTTCGGCCTTTCGCATCCTGGGGGAAGGGCAGCTTTCGCTGACCAAGTTTTTGCTGGCGCTGGACCGTCCCATGGATTTGAAGGACTTTCCGGCCGTGCTGCAGTACATCCTGGAACGGGCCGACTTCTCGCGCGACCTGTACGTCTTTTCCAACCTCTCCATGGACACCCTCGATTACTGCGGACCCGAGGTCAACAAGGGCAGCAAGGGAATATTGCTCGGCATGGGCGATCCGATCCGCTCGCTGACGGGTGACTTTTCGGGTTCCCTGCCCCAGGGGGTGCGCCGGGCCGAGGTCTTCTGCCCCGGCTGCCTGGTTTTGGAAGGAGCCAAGTTCGAGGACGAGCCCAAGCAGGGGCAGCGCATGGCACAGTGGGAGGCCTTTGAGGACTTCCCGCTGCTCATCCTGGTGGACGATGCCCGCAAGACGGTCTCCACCAGCCCGCGCTTTTTGTGGACGGTCTTTACCCGCTTCGAGCCGGCGGGGGACATCCATGCCTCTTCAGTGGAGGTGGAGCGGCATCATTTGGCCTACCAGGGCTCGATATGCATCGATGCCCGCATCAAGCCGCACTATCCCGAGGAGCTGTTCTGCGACCCGGAGACAGCCGAGTTGGTGAGCCGACGCTGGAAGGAGTACTTTCCGGGGGGAGGGCTGGAGATGGGGGACAGCGACGTTGGGCACCTCGACGGGTGAGTGGAGGGCGGAGAGTTTCACGCAAAGCCGCAAAGTCGCAAAGAAAGAACGCGAAGTAAGAAGAGAAAAGAGCTTATGGGCGAAGAATTAATTTCTCAGACCAATCATTTCTTCTTTCTTATCTGGCCTTTTCGTTTTAGCGTTTTTGCGTGAGGTCTCTCTGTGCTCGGCGGCTGGTTCCTTAGATGCCGGGTGCTGTATCGCGTGCTGCCAGGACAATGTCCAGCCAGGGGATTTCGTTGCCCCACTCTTCTGTCAGCACTCTCTTTTGCGCATGGAAATTGGGGAAAGCCGACAAAACCTTGGGCGGTGAAGGGGTTCGGATTGTGTCACCGCGGGTCTTTAGCCACGCCATGACGGCCTGGACAATCGACTTGACGCTGCCATCGTGCCTTTTAGGGTCGAAACCCGCCAGATCGGAAATGTATCGGGCGTATTGATGCTCCTCGGGAACCAGTGCAAGCCAGTCGTGGTCGTGCTTTTCTTCAAAGGCCTTAGCTTGGCGGGCTGCGAAGCGCCGACCCATTGCCATCCCCAGTTCGAGGGGCATGTTGAATCGGGCCAAGTTCAACTCCCCTTCTCCCTGGCAACGGGAGAGGTCGTGGATCGAGTATTCAGAGGAGTAGATGCCGTGCAAAATGCGGTCGATCCGCGGTTCCGCCACGTCACCGGAATCAACTGCACTTCGCGGCAGGAAGCCGCAGCATACAGTCGCGAAAAGGATGGCATCGAAACTCTCCTGATATTCCTCATCAAAAGGGCAGTTGATGAAAACGGAGGCGGTCGGTTTTATGTGCAACTTGAACGCTCGCTTCCAAGCGTTGCGCTCCCTCGGCTGCTCAAAGTCACGCCTTGCCAGGATGGCGGTTGCGGCTCCTCGCGACGGCAACCGGTGAGAACTCCTTTAAGACGCCCTTTGCAGAGAGTTTAAGGCAGACTTGACGCGCAATGCGGAAGGGTGGGAGGTTCCAAGGATACGGATATTGGCCTTTAAGGCACGCTGGAGGACTTCCTTGGCCTCTTTCAGCCTTCCCAGTTCCATCAGGACGATCCCCAGATTCCTCATCGTCTCCGCGACGGCAGGATGGTCCTCCCCCAGCACCTTTTGATTCGCCAGCATGGCTCTCTCCAGAACAATTTGGGCTCTTTCGTTGCGGCCTTGTTTTCTTAGGGCGAGCCCTAGCTGGGTCAGGACAGCGGCCACGGAAGGATGAGCGTCTCCATAAAAGCTGCTGAAGATCTCGACAGATCGCTCCAGCAGCCGACGGGACTTCTCGTAATCTTGGAGTTCCATGAACACGGTGGCCAGATTCATCAGGCTACGAGCTTCTCCAAGGCGATCGCCGGCTTCTCTTTGAGATCTCAGAGTGCCCTCGAACTGATCCGCCTTGCCCCTTAGTTTTGCAGGTGAGAGCCTAAAGCCTTCTGCGGCATCTTCAATATTGAGCATTCGTTTGTACCATTGGTATTTGGATTTGCCCGGCGACCGCGCGCCCTGGAATGCTTGGTCCCAACCGGACTTCACGGCCCGAGCAGCCTCTTTGATGCGGATGGGCGCCAGCTGATGGAACTCGTCCAGGTCTTTGAAGCGAAGTGCCTGATACTCTTCCAAAAAGGGGGGAAGCACGGCACTGCTGATCAAGATGGGAACGAGCCGTTTGGCAGGGTCTGCCCAGGAGGCTTCAAGTGCAGCACTCCACTCCTTCTGAAGGTACTTGCTCTTGCCGCTCTCAGGGGTGAGCAGAAACAAGATGACTTCAGAACTCTTAAGGGCCGATTCGAACGAATCGTTGATCGCGGCACCCTTGGTCATCCTGTCGCAATCGATCCAAACATCCAGGGATTGCTGGCGCAGTTTTTGAGCCAGCCAGCGGGCGATTTCCTGATCCTGTGACGAATGTGAGATGAAGACCTGCATCGTCAATCGATTCCTTGAGTAATCGGCCTGAGTATAGCATGCAGCCTGGCGGAGGGGGAGAAACCGCAGAGGGCGCAGAGAAGACTCTTCTCTCTGTCCTCTGCGTCTGCCTCTCTGCGCTCTCTGCGGTTATACTCCCCTAAAATGCTTATTACGGCCTCCATCCTTCTCCATCTCCTCGCCCTGCCCCTTCAGCCAGCCGTCTACACCTATGTCGCCTCCCTGGACTCCGAGTCGGTTCTGCTGGCCTGGGGGACCACCGAGGAAGATCACAACTCCATCGGACGCGACTCCCGCCCCTTGGGCAAGGCTGAGGTGCGTATCGACGGGCGCAGCATCAGAGAGCAATCCCGCAACTGGGTCCATGTCACGGGACTGCGGCCCGATCAGGCCTACCCCTATCAGATCCTGCTCGACGGCAAGACGGTGGCCGACAGCCGGCTGCGCACCCATCCCCGCCGGTCCGATCGCCTGGCATTCCTGGTCGTGGGCGACTACGGCAAGGGAAACGAACGCCAAAGGCAGTTGGCCCGGGCCATGACGCAGGTCGTCGAGGAAAGGCGCAACAGCGGCTATCCCGTCCGCCTGGTCATCACCACCGGAGACAACATCTACGGTAAACACCTCGGAGTCGTCGTCCGAAAGTCCGGCAACCGCGACAGCCACTGGCAGCCGAAATTCTTCGAGCCTTACCGCGAGCTGCTTCGCCATATCCCGTTTTATCCCTCCCCAGGCAACCACGATGGGGACGATACCGAGAATAAAGGGGATTTCCCCGTTTATGCCGACAATTTTTTCCTGCCTCCATTGCCCGCATGGGAAGGATCAACCGCCAACTACTACGGAATTACCGTGGCCGGGCTGGCCGACTTCTTCTCTTTGGACAGCACCAAGAACACGATGCCTTCCGGCGGAAAGGCTTTTTCCCGCAACGGCCCCCAACATCGGTGGCTTCTGCAAAGCCTGAAGGCGTCCAAGGCGCCCTGGAAAATCGTCTACTACCACAATCCCACTCACAACGCCGGCCCCAAGTACAGTCCGGTCACGCGCATGAGCTATCTGGAGCCCGACTTGGCCGATGCCGGTGTCCAGGTCGTCTTCAACGGGCATGAACACAATTTCCAGGCCAGCGAAGCTTCGGAAACGAGCGGGATCCTGTTCGTCGTCAGCGGTGCCGGAGGCTCTTTGCGCAAGGGGGGCATCCAGAAGCGGCTGAGGCAAGAAGGCATTGCCGCCTGGGCGGCCGTGGGGCACTTTCTGCTGGTGGAAATCGATGGTGAGGAGATGCGTATTCAGGCCATCGGGGTGGACGGGCGTCCGGTTCGGTATAGGCTGCGGGATGGGAGCTTCTCGGATGCTGCGGTGGTGGTGCGCAGATAAGAGGCCCGCGAAAAGACAGGAATATCTTTCGCGAAATATCGTGAAATCTTCGTACCTTTCCCGACTTTCGTTCGCAAGCTCACTTTGCCGCTTCACTCGAAAGGCGGGTACCTTCTTGATCAAGATGGTCTTGTTGGTCATAATGAATATCTGAGGAGTCAAGATGGCCAGTACAAAGGCACTTAACGTAGCCGAGGCAAAAAAGAGATTCTCGGAGCTGCTGGGCCGGGTGGCATTTGGGGGCGAAGTCATTTTGATCACACGTCGTGGGCGTCCAATGGCTAGGTTGGTTCCTCCGGAGAAGGACGACCGCCTGAATCATCTGGGAGAAATTCAGGGCTGGCTGGAGGAAGATGATCCATTCTTCGAGGAAATCGATCGGATAGTCGCCAATCGCACCAACCACCGGCCCCGAGTCCTCGACACTTGAGAGGGAAAGATCGGTGAGAGGATATCTGCTGGACACCAACCTGATCTCAGAGCTATTCAAAAAGAAACCGTCTTCATCCGTCATCGATCGAGTCACCAGCGTCGAGGCAGATCGAGTCTTTACTTCGGCTATTTGTGCGATGGAGTTGCGCTATGGAACTCAACGCCATCCCAATGGCCGGAAGCTTTGGCGGCAGATATCAGACAGCGTTTTTCCCCGAATTCGAGTGTTGCCCCTGCGCTTCAATGAGGCCAAACAGGCCGCGGATATCTTGGCCGAGTTGGCATCCCAGGGCGAACCGATTGGTTTGGAAGACGTGCTGATTGGTGCCACAGCGATGACCAACGGATTGACGGTAGCCACTCGGAATCTCAGACATTTCAACAGGATTCGTGGCCTGCAAGCCGAAAGTTGGTGGGACGATTGAGAGCCCGATCGATCCCAGAAGGGTTCCCCTTCCCTACTTCAGGCCGTGCTTTTCCAATCGGTACAAAAACGCCTTGTACGCCAGTCCCAGCAGCCTCGCCGCCCGGGTCCGGTTGCCGGACGCCAGCTCCAGTGCCTGCTGCAAAAGATCCTTTTCATGATCATCCCAGCGGATTCCGCTTGGCGGCAGCTGGAATTGGGTGCCTTTACCGGGCCCTGAAGGCGTCAAAGGGCCGGGCAGGTCGTCCAGTTGGATTTGGCCGTTCTCCGAAAACAGGACCAGGCGCTCGACCAAGTTGCCCAGTTCGCGGACATTTCCCGGCCAGGTGTGATCGATCAGGCGCTTGAGGACGGCCGAGGGGAGCTTTTCGGTGGCGATCCCATGACGGCGCGAAGCCGACAGCAGGAAGTGGTCCACCAGTCGGGGAATGTCCTCGGGGCGCTCTCGCAAGGCCGGCATGCGGATGGGGACAACGTTGAGGCGGTAGTAAAGATCCTCCCGGAAGGCGCCCTCGCCCACTTCGGCGGCCAAGTCGCGGTTGGTGGCCGACAGGATGCGCACCTGGACGGAAATCTCCTCGGTGCCTCCCACACGGGTAAAGCTCCCTTCCTGCAGCGCCCTGAGCAGCTTGGGCTGCAGGTGAAGGGGCAATTCGCCGATCTCATCCAGGAAGAGGCTCCCTCCGTCGGCGGCTTCGAACTTGCCCACTCTTCGCTGATCAGCACCGGTGTAGGCACCCTTTTCGGCGCCGAAAAGCTCGTTTTCCAGCAGTCCTTCGGGGATGGC
>JANQFM010000116.1 GCA_028277865.1 Acidobacteriota bacterium | reverse complement strand
CTCATCAATGCTGCTCTCGGCCAGGATGCGGGCCAGATCCTGGGTGGTTCCCATGACCCGGATACCAGCGACCCGACGCCTTTGCTTAAGCTTGTCGTCGTCCAGAAAGCCGATGACGAGCAAGTCATCCCGGACCTCTAACTCATAGGCCAATCGGGCGCCGATCTGGCCAGCGCCTATCAGCAGAATCCGCTTGAGGCCCCGTCGACCGCCATTTGGCCCGCCGTTTCGCATTTCCTTCTGGCGGTGCTGCAGGCGGCGCAGCACTCGGACTCCCAGCAGTCCCGAATAACAAGCCAGCGGGTGCATCAACAGCACTCCGAAAGGGATCCGAAATTCGGGAAAGTAATTCAGAATCAGAATCTGGGCCACCAAGGCCAGCAATCCAGCGGTGACGACCGCCTGAAGCATGATCAAGGCTTCCTTGAGCGAGATCAACCGCCAGACAAAGGAATAGACACCCCACAGTTGATTCGCCCCCAGATAGACCAGGACCAAGTAGGGCAGGGCAAACAGCAACGGCAACTGGTGTTGCTCAGGCGGCCAGCCGTCGAAGCGAACCAGATGGGCAAACAGAAAGGTCGCTACAACTACGACACCGTCTATCACTAGCTGAGTGCCACGGGAGTAAAGGACTCTTTGAGTCACCCCAGCCTTTTGACTCCGAGTGAAGGACAAAAATCCATATCCCGAAAGACAAACCGCCCAGGCCACAAGCCAGGTTCCCTGCGGGAAACTCCACCGTCCCTCCGTGGCCAGCCTGATCAAAAACATGGCTGAAAAGAAGATGCTCAGCAAGGCCACCTTGGGCAGTTCTTTGTGCCGTTGCGCGAGACGTGGCCTGAAACAGTGAAAAATGGGCGTCAGTAGCACAAAGAGAAGCAAAGAGATCAGCAAGGAATTCCAAAAGGCCTGAAGCGAATTCGTCAGGTAGTCGGCATAAGCAATCGAGCTCTCGACCCTGTCTCTGTAAATCAGCCACAGAAAACGGCCCATCAATACCGTTGCCAGAGAGGCGCTGGCCATGGCTGCCATTTGGAGGACCGGCTTCAGGGGTCTCAATGAGAAAGGCATTTTCTTCTTGCGGGCAATTTCCTATCGAGATGGAAGCAAACTGCTTACAGCCTCGATAATAGTAACTCTTTTCTTGGATTTGGCCAAGATGATGAATCTTGGCAAAGAAGCAATGCAATTCCCCAAACTCTTTGGTGGTCGGGGGCGGGAACACTAACGGGTTCCAAATGCCGCCAAGATCCCATTGCGGTTCATTCCCCAAGGGCCGCCGAAACTCGGTGTTCGGCTTTCGACACCTCTGCACAGATTGCACTTGCACGAAGAGGATACAGCAGCGATGCGACTTTTCGGAAGGGGCCGACTGGCAAGGCTGGCTGGAGAGGTCAATCCTGCTGACTATTTTGCTGGTTTTGGCGACCGGGCGCCGGGGGAGCAAGCCCCTGCGAATCGGGAGGTCGGCAGGGCGGACCATCCTCGTAGCGTGCCAAGTCGATCTGCATGTCGGCGGCCATTTGGTGCTGGCCCTTTTCATTGAGTGCGGAAATCATCTTGCGCTGCCAATCGGCCGCTTCCTCACAGCGCCCCAACTCGGCAAGCGCGTAAGCGACTGTCCTGGCGTGGCTGACCGTCTTCTCTGCATTGTAAACCGCCAAAGCCAGCTTCAAAGCTTGTTCCCCGTTGCGGATGGAGGCATCGGGGCTGGCGGCCAGCAGGCGTGCCAGGGCGTGAACGGTGCGCGCTCGCCGCGGGAAGACGGCGTAGGACTCGTCCAAGAGCGTAAAGGCCTCGCGATAATTCTCCTGGCGCACCAGGATGTTTGCCAGCAGGATGACTCCCTCTTCGTTGTCCGGGTTCAGGAAGCGGGCTTTCGAGGCCAAGGGCAAGGCCGCCTCGATACTGCCGGCCTGAAAGAGCAGCTTGGCCGCCTGCAGGTTGGCCTGGGCATCTTCGGGATCGGCATTGAGGGCTTCCTGGAAGTGGCGCAGAGCTTCCAGCCGCTGTCCCTTTTTCAGCAGC
>JANQFM010000079.1 GCA_028277865.1 Acidobacteriota bacterium | reverse complement strand
CTTGGACCTTGGACCTTGGACCTTGGACCTTGGACCTTGGACCTTGGACCTTGGACCTTGGACCTTGGACCTTGGACCTTGGACCTTGGACCTTCGACTTGGCATCGCTGAAGATTCCCGGCAGCTTTCTGGATTCCGCCACACGGATGGGATAGAGTTGGCGCCGACATGGCATCCCAACCCGTCGTCAATCCCGCTTCCCGGTCCGACCCGCCGGTCTGGCTGCGCTGGACGGCCATGCTCTTCCTGGCCTTGGCCATGTTCGGCAACTACTACATCTACGACAGCCTCAGCCCGGTGGCCGATCTCCTCAAGAGCCAACTGGGCTTTTCCGACGCTCAAATTGGACTGTTGAATACCTTTTACAGCGTTGCCAGCATCATCTTCTTGCTCCTGGGCGTCTTTTTGATCGATCGCTTGGGCATCCGCAACGGCATTCTGCTTTTCACGGTAACCGCCCTGGCCGGGTCGTTTGTGATGGCCATCGGCGGAAGCTTTGCAGTGATGGGTGTAGGCCGCGGGCTGTTCGGTTTGGGTGCCGAGGCCATGATCGCGGCCATTACCGCTGCCATGGCCAAATGGTTTCGGGGTAAGGAACTCGGTTTTGCCCTGGGACTGAATGTGACAGCGGCGAGGCTGGGTTCCGGGTTGGCTTTTCGTTCTACAGGTTGGGATTCGCTTTACGAGACGTGGCAAGGGCCGCTACTCCTGGCAGCGGGAATCGGTCTGACCTGCCTGATCGGCGCACTGGTCTACTGGATCCTTGAATCGGGCGCTGAAAAATCCTACCGGCTCGGCAAGGCCGATCAGGCCGATCGGCTGATCTTGAGCGAAACGCTCAAATTCAAGCGATCTTATTGGTACGTCGTTGCACTTTGCGCCACTTTCTATTCGGCCATCTTCCCCTTTCAAACCTTCATGGTGAAGTTCCTGATGGAAACCCATGGCATGGAACGTGCCGCGGCCGGGGCAATGGGCTCTTGGCTTCCCTTCATCTCGCTGATTTTCACCCCGATCTTCGGACTCGCCTCAGACTGGTTCGGCAAGCGTTCCTCCATGATGATCTTCGGCTCCATTTTGCTGCTGCCTGTCTACCTGACGCTGGTCTACACCCCCATCACGCCCTATGTGCCCATCGTCATGTTGGGGATCGCATACGCCCTCATACCGGCCGTCATGTGGCCCTCGGTGGCTTATGTGGTGAAGGAGTCGCGCCTGGGGACGGCCTACGCTTTAATGACCCTGATTCAGCAACTGGGAGTGGCTCTTTTCAATTACTTGATCGGCAAGGCCAACGACTTCCAATTGGCGGGGCCGGACAACCCCGGCGGGTACGGCCTGGGCATGTGGCTCCTTTCGATGCTGGGCTTCTTGGGGCTCTTCTTCTCCCTCCAGCTCAGACGCACCGAAGCGGGTCCGGAGGGGCACGGACTGGACACAATCCGCGCAGGTGCGCCCAAGGCGCCAGACGATTCAGAGCCCGCTGATTCGTAATCTGCAAGCCTTTTTCTACCCACTGCGGCTTTGCGCTTTGGTTCGCAACGACTTCTGCGGGCTCCCTCTTCACCTTTTCTTTTTGATCGCGAGCGGCAGAGAGCAGTTTTTGCCCCCGTCCCTTGACATTTTCGCCTCCCGCCCGATGTAATCGAACCCGGATCGAGCTCGATGAAGGTCAAGTTGAAACACCGGAGGCTGGCCGAAGAACTGGCCAAGAGCCCTCTGAGCCTCAACCGGTGGGCTCAAAAGATGGAGCTTTCCAGCGGCCACCTCAGTGAACTGGTCAACGGCAAGAAGGTCTGCCCAAGGCCCGAGACCCGCCAAAGGATCCTCCAGGCGCTGCAGGTCCCTTTCGAAGATCTCTTCGAAGTGGAACTGCACCAGCCGGCGAGGCCCGGCAGGTCGGGCTTGCGCAAGCGGCGTGCGCCCGGCAAGGCAGGCTTCCGCCCGCCATCCAGCCTGGAGGCGGTGCCTTGTGCCCCGGCTTCGAGAGGACGATCCATGACAAACATCGCCCGAGACTTGCGGCAAGCGCTTCGCCAACTGAGTCGGCGGCCCTTGTTCAGCGCTGCCGTCATCGCAACCCTGACCATCGGCATCGGCGCCAACACGGCGCTTTTCAGCATCGTCGACACCATACTCTGGAAACCCTACCCCTACCACGAACCGGAGAGCCTGGTCGATCTGTACACCACATCCGCCCGCCGTCCCCAGGGAGGCAACCTCTCCTATCCCGACTACCTGGACTATCGGCAAGGCAATACCGTCTTCAGCGAGATGGCCGCTCACGACTGGGAGCCCTACAGCCTTTCGGACGGCAGCCAGGCCACGCGGGTGGGCGGAGGGCGCGTCACCGCCAGCCTCTTTCCCCTGCTGGGCGTCGAACCCCTGCTGGGCCGTCCCTTCACCGCCGAGGAGGACCGTCCCGGTGCCGAGTTGGTAGTGCTGCTGGGGGAGAGCATTTGGAGGAGCCATTTCGGCTCCGATCCCGATATCGTCGGCAAGAGCGTCCAGGTCAACGGGCAGCCCCGCACTGTGGTGGGCGTAATGCCT
>JANQFM010000076.1 GCA_028277865.1 Acidobacteriota bacterium | reverse complement strand
AACGACTGGACTGATATTGCTGGCGGCAGCGCTGGCGGCGCCCCTCTTGACTCAGGCGACCGAGGGAAACAACCTCCCCGGCTTGGCGAGCAACTTGCTGAAGAGGATGATGCACGAACCATTCGAGGTGGTTGCCGACCAGCCGGCCGGGTCGGGCATTATGGGTGCCCGCAAGTGGACCATCCGCTTCAAGGGCGACGGCCGGCAGCTAAAGGTCAAGTGGAAGAAGGCACCGCGAGACGGCGAAGGCTGGAACAATTCGCCGCGCCGCGAATTGGGCGCCTACCGGGTGCAGGCTCTCTTCCTGGACCCGCAGGACTACGTCGTCCCGCCCACCACCACCGCCTGCGTAACGTTGCAGGCCTTCGGCCAAGCCGAAGAAGGCCCGCAGCCCAATCTGCCCGGAACGCGCTGTGTTTACGGTGTCCTAAGTGTCTGGCTGCAGGACGTTGAGCAGCCCAAGAAGGTGCTGGACGCCGACCGCTTTCGCGACGATGTCCGCTACGCCTTTCACCTGGCCAACATGAACCTGCTGTGCTACCTGATCAATCATCAGGACGGGCGCAAGAGCAACTACCTGGTCTCGAACAATCCGGACAATCCCCGAGTCTTCTCGGTGGACAATGGACTGGCATTCGGCGTCTGGCTGCGCAATTACTTCATCCCTCACTGGAACCGCATCCGAGTTCCGGCCCTGCCGCGGCAGTCGGTCGAGCGCCTCCGGCAGGTCCAGCGCAGCGACCTGGAACAGCTTGGCGTCCTGGCCCAGATGCGGGCCGACGGCCAGGGAGACCTGCACCACGTGGCCGCCGGCCCCAATCTCAATCCCGAGCGGGGCAACCGACTGGGTCCGGGACGCCTCCAGATCGGCCTGACCCGCAAAGAGATCCTCAAAATCGAAAACCGCATCCGCAAATTGCTGGCCAAGGTGGATGCGGGCAAGGTGAAGCTGATGTGAGGGGTCCAAGGTCCAAAGTCCAAAGTCTGTGGGGTGTAAATTTGTCGGGCTCCGGAATCTGTCCTGGAAGATCAGTCCCCGGCTTCGGACTTTGGACCTTGGATCGTGGACTTCCGCTAATAGAGAAACATCGGCTTGCCCAGCACCTTGTCGAAGCGGGGACGGTAATTCTGCTGGTCGTAAAAGGTGTCGACATCGACTCGCTTGACGCCTTGGGTCACTGTTTCCACCGAGATATGGGAGTAGCGGCCGTCGCGCAGCACCACCAGGCGACCGCTCTCGTGTGCACCGATCAGGTCCACCGCCAAGGAGGCGTAATTGGAGGCCACCATGCGGTCCAGCGAATCGGGGGCCCCGCTTCGCATCAGGTAGCCCAGTTGCTGATAGATGATGTTGACGTCGGTCCGCCTCTTGATTTCACGGGCCGTAATCTCGCCGATCCCACCAAGCTTTCGGTGCCCATAAGCGTCTTTGGGCCCCTGCTCGAAAATCTCGCCGCCCACCAGGCTGGCGCCTTCAGAGATGGTCATCACCGAGTACTTGCTGGCGCTGCCGGAACGGTCCTCGAGCAGAAATCCGGCCAGCTTGTCCAAGTCGAAAGGGATCTCGCTGATGATGGCCCTGTCGGCTCCTGAAAGATAGGCCGCCATCAGGGAGGTCTCTCCCGAATTGCGTCCGAACAATTCCACCACCCCGATGCGTTCGTGAGAGCCGATCGAAGTTCGCAGCTGGGTGATGTAGTCCACGCTGCGCGTCATGGCGGTGGAAAAGCCGATGCAGTAGTCAGTGCCGTATACGTCATTGTCCATGGTCTTGGGGATGGCCACCACGGAGATCTTCTCCAGATGCATCCGATGCGCGTAGCTCAGGGTGTCATCTCCGCCGATGGGCACCAAGGTGTCAATCCCCAGCTTGTCGAGCACCCTCAGCACGTGGGCGGTGCAGTCGGCCCAGCCCTCATTGTGCTCAACATCAGAGGCACGCACGCAGGAAGGGACTTCGTCGCTCTTCACTCGTCCAGGATTGGAACGCGAGGTGTGCAAAAAAGTGCCTCCGGTCCGATCGACCGTCCGGACCACTTCGTGGGTCAGCTCCAGCGTCTGGTTGCGGATGGACTCGGAATCGTCGGGATCGCATTGCAGCAACCCTCCCCATCCTCTGCGTATGCCGATGACCTGGTGCCCCTCATCCCGCGCCCGCTGAACCAATAACTTGATGCAGGGGTTGAGGCCGGGAACGTCTCCGCCGCCTGTGAGAATTCCTATAGTTCGACTCATGGGCCTGTATTCTGTCCAGCAATCGCCAAAAGATCAAATGGACGGCCTGTCGGGCATCCGATCAGACGCCCGAGTAACCGGCTGGGCGGTAAAAGTGCGATTCAAATAAGCAAGCT
>JANQFM010000065.1 GCA_028277865.1 Acidobacteriota bacterium | reverse complement strand
TTGAGGTCCAGGACAAGACCGAACGCCAAGTCAAGATCTTGCGTTCGCTGCACGAAGAACGTCTGGGACGCATGGAAAAGGGCGACGAACTGGCGCCTGGCGTGATCAAGATGGTCAAGGTCTACGTGGCCATGAAACGCAAGCTTTCAGTGGGCGACAAGATGGCCGGCCGTCACGGGAACAAGGGCGTCATCTCGCGCATCCTTCCCGAAGAGGACATGCCCTACCTGGAGGACGGCACTCCCGTCGAGATTGTCCTCAACCCGTTGGGCGTTCCCTCGCGCATGAATGTGGGCCAGGTTCTGGAGACCCACCTGGGATGGGCCGCCAAGGCCTTGGGCCTGCATTTCGCCACGCCGGTCTTCGACGGCGCCCGCGAAGATGAGATCAAGCTCCAGCTCAGCAATGCCGACCTGCCGGAGGACGGCAAGGCGGTCCTGCACGACGGCATGAGCGGGAAACGGTTCGACCAGAAAGTCACTGTCGGGTACATCTACATGCTCAAGCTGAGCCACTTGGTCGACGACAAGATTCACGCCCGCTCCATCGGGCCCTACAGCTTGATCACCCAGCAGCCCCTGGGCGGGAAAGCGCAGTTCGGCGGGCAGCGCTTCGGAGAAATGGAGGTCTGGGCGCTGGAAGCCTACGGCGCCGCAAACATCCTGCAGGAATTGCTGACCGCCAAGTCCGATGACGTGCAGGGCAGGGCCAAGATCTACGAGGCCATCGTCAAGGGGGAATCGAGCTACAACCCCGGCATACCCGAGTCGTTCAACGTCCTGATCCGCGAGCTTCAGTCCCTGGCGTTGGACGTGGAACTGATCGAAAAGCCCAAGAGAAGGCTGCGCAGGCGACCCCGCCAGCTCATGCAGGCCCAGGCGGCATTGAGCAGCATCACCACCGAGCCTGACTCGGAAAACTAGACTGGAGGCCGCCGGAGCGATTCCTCCGGCGCTGCCCCATGCATCAACCCAACCTGGCAGCCATCTGCGCTGCAGGAGGTGGATCACCTTGAGACTCTTTCGCGATCAACTCGACAAGACCCAGCTTTTGAAGGACTTTGAAGCGATCCGTATCGGCTTGGCCTCTCCCGAGAAAATTCGGTCCTGGTCGAGCGGAGAAGTCACCAAGCCTGAAACCATCAATTACCGGACCTTCAAACCGGAACGGGACGGCCTGTTTTGCGCCCGCATCTTCGGACCTGTCACCGACTGGGAATGCTTGTGCGGCAAGTACAAGCGGATGAAGCACCGGGGCGTCATCTGCGACAAGTGCGGCGTTGAGGTCACCTTGTCCAAGGTGCGCCGCGAACGCCTGGGGCACATCGCACTGGCCAGCCCCTGCTCCCACGTCTGGTTCTTCAAAGGGCTGCCCAGCCGCATCGGGCACCTGCTGGACCTCTCTTTGCGTGACCTGGAACGCATTCTTTACTTCGAGGCCTACGTGGTCACCGATCCCGGCGAGGCACCGATCAAGGAAAAGGAGCTCCTGACCGAAGAGCGCTTCCGCAGCCTGCAGGCCGAGTACCCGGGCCAGTTCGAGGCAGGCATGGGCGCCGAGGCCATCAAGGAGCTGCTCAGCATTGTGGATGTGGAAGCCTTGGCAATCGACCTGCGCTGCCGCATGAAGGAAGAGACCTCCCAGCTCAAGCGGCTCAAGTTCTCCAAGCGGCTTAAAGTGGTCGATGCCTTCCGCAAATCGGGCAACAGCCCCGAGTGGATGATCATGGACGTGATCCCCGTCATCCCCCCGGAACTGCGCCCCCTGGTTCCCCTGGACGGCGGGCGCTTCGCCACCTCCGACTTGAACGACCTGTACCGACGCGTGATCAACCGCAACAACCGCCTCAAAAAGCTCATCGAGCTGCGGGCGCCTGAAGTGATTATCCGCAACGAGAAACGCATGCTTCAGGAAGCGGTGGATGCCCTGTTCGACAACGGCCGCAGGGGACGCGTGCTGCGCGGCGTCAAGAACCGCCCCCTCAAGTCCCTCTCGGACACATTGAAAGGCAAGCAGGGCCGCTTCCGCCAGAACCTGCTCGGAAAGCGGGTCGACTACTCAGGCCGTTCGGTGATCGTCGTCGGCCCCGAACTGAAGCTGCACCAATGCGGCCTGCCCAAGATCATGGCGCTGGAGCTGTTCAAGCCCTTCATCTACAACCGGCTGGAAAAGCAGGGGCACGCCACCACCATCAAGGGCGCCAAGGAGATGGTGGAAAACAAGGAGTCGATCGTCTGGGACATCCTGGAAGAGGCCATCCAAGAGCATCCGGTGCTGCTGAACCGGGCGCCGACCCTGCACCGATTGGGAATCCAGGCCTTCGAGCCGGTGCTGGTGGAAGGCAAGGCGATCAAGATTCACCCCCTGGTCTGCACGGCCTTCAATGCCGACTTCGACGGCGATCAGATGGCGGTTCACATCCCGCTTTCCCAGGAATCCCAGATCGAAGCTTCGATCCTGATGCTCTCCAGTCAAAACATCCTCTCTCCGGCCAATGGCCAGGCTTTGGCAGTCCCCAGTCAGGACATCGTGCTGGGGTGCTATTACCTGACGGCTTCGCGCCAGGGGACACGCGGCGAAGGGCGGGTCTTCGGCGACGTATGGGAGGTTTACCACGCCCTGGAGGCCGGCGAGGTGGAACTGCTCACGCCCATCGCGCTGCGCTACAGCGGCAAGCTGATCGACTTGACCCGTGAGTACGACACTCAGGCCGTGATGCTGGCCGACGTTCAGACGGTGAACGGCCGGAGAGTCGAGACTACGGTGGGCCGGGTCATCTTCAATGACCATCTGCCCGATGAGATGCCCTTCGTCAACGGCCTTCTCAAGAAGAAAGGGCTGCAGCAGCTAGTCAACTACTGCAACTTGCGCTTCGGGCTGGAAACCACTGTAAGGATGCTGGACGAGCTGAAGACGCAGGGCTTTTTCTACGCCACCCAGGCAGGCTTCACCGTTTCCATCAGCGACCTCATCATCCCGGCCAACAAGGAGCAATTGGTTGAGGCAGCCCGCGACGAGGTGATCGAAGTCGAACAGCAGTACCTGGACGGCGCCATCACCGATGGCGAGCGCTACAACAAAGTGGTGGCCATCTGGTCGGACGTGACCGAGAAGATCGCCGACGAGATGTTCGAGGCCATGGCCGACCTGGCCGAAGGCGACGAGTTCAATTCCATCTTCATCATGGCCGACTCGGGCGCCCGAGGCAGCAAACAGCAGCTGCGCCAATTGGCTGGAATGCGCGGATTGATGGCCAAGCCTTCGGGAGAGATCATCGAGACCCCCATTACGGCCAACTTCCGGGAAGGCCTGGCCGTGCTGCAATACTTCATCTCAACCCACGGCGCCCGCAAGGGGCTGGCCGACACGGCGCTCAAGACGGCCGATTCAGGCTATCTGACGCGCCGGCTGGTGGACGTCGCCCAGGATGTCATCATCACCGAGGAAGACTGCAAGACCCTGGACAGCGTCGAAGTCACCGCCCTCATCGAAGGCGGCGAAATCATCGAGGCGCTGCGTGACCGCATCGTAGGCCGTGTGGCGCTGGAAAAGGTCGTCGACCCCTTCACGGGCGAGACTCTGGTCGATGTGAACCAGGAAATCGACGAGGACATGGCGGCCTTGATTCAAGCTGCCGGCATCGAGAGCGTCCTCATCCGATCGGTTTTGACCTGCCATGCCAAGCGCGGCCTGTGCCGGACGTGCTACGGCCGCAACCTGGCCACCGGGAGGATGGTCGAGATGGGCGAAGCGGTGGGAGTCCTGGCAGCGCAGTCCATCGGCGAGCCGGGCACCCAGCTGACCATGCGGACTTTCCATATCGGCGGCACGGCCAGCCGGATCGAAGAGCAGTCCACAGTCGAATCCAAGACAAGCGGCACCGTCAAGTTTCTCAACGCCACCACCGTCAAGGACAAAGAGGGAAACCTGGTGATGATGAACCGCAACGGCAGCCTGCTGATTGTGGACGAAAGAGGGCGTGAAAAAGAACGCTACTCGGTGATCTACGGCGCTCGCCTGATGGTCAAGGAGGGCCAGGAGATCGGTCCCGGACAGCGTCTGGTCGAGTGGGATCCCTACACCTTCTCGATCTTGACCGAGATGGGAGGCACGGTTCACTTCAAGGACATCCTGGAAGGCCTCACCATGAAGGAAGAGGTGGATGAAGTGACGGGCCTTTCCCGCAAAGTCATCGTGGAGTCGCCCGACGAAAAGCGACAGCCCCAGATTCAGATCAAGGGTCCCGACAAGAAGGTGGTCAAAGCCTACCTGATCCCATCGCGTGCCCACTTGATGGTGGATAACGGAGACGAGGTCTTCTCAGGAGACACCCTTGCCAAAATTCCGCGTGAGACGACCAAGACCAAGGACATCACAGGCGGCTTGCCGCGTGTGGTGGAACTGTTCGAAGCCCGCAAGCCCAAGGAAACAGCTGTCATCACTGAAATCAACGGCGTGGTGCATTACGGAGGCATCAGCCGCGGACAGCGAAAGATCATCGTCGAAAGCGAGGATGGCGACACAAAGGCTGAATACCTGTTGCCTCGGGGCGTCCACATCAACGTCCAGGAAGGCGAAGCCGTCAAGGCCGGCGAGGCTCTGATGGACGGCCCCCGCAATCCTCATGACATCCTGCAGGTCCTGGGCGAAAAGGAGCTGCAGCGTTACCTGGTCAACGAAATCCAGGAGGTCTACCGGCTGCAGGGAGTCAACATCAACGACAAGCACATCGAGGTGATCGCCCGTCAGATGATGCGCTGGATCAAAGTCGAGGATGTGGGGGACACGGAGTTTCTGCTTGAAGAGCAGGTGGACAAGTTCCGCTTTCAGGAGGAAAACAGGCGTGTTGCCGAAGAGGGCGGCCAGCCGGCATCCGGGCGCCCTCTGCTGCTGGGCATCACCAAGGCCTCGCTGAGCACGGATTCCTTCATTTCAGCAGCTTCGTTTCAGGAGACGACCCGAGTGCTGACCGAGGCCGCCATCAGCGGCAAGGTTGACTTCCTGCGCGGCCTGAAGGAAAACGTGATCATGGGACGCCTGATCCCGGCCGGAACAGGCATGGAGTATTACCACAATATCGAGATCGAAAACCCCTTCGAAGGGCAGGAAGAAGCCACCGATATCGCCGACAGCCTGATTGAGGAGAAACTGGCAGTTCAATCGGACAAGGAAGGCGGCGAAGAAGCGGCTCAGGCGGTGGAAGCGGACTCATGATCCTCGTTGAAAGCGGCTGAGGACCAAATAAAAAAGGGCGGCCCGAATCGGCCGCCCTTTTTTCTGCTGAAGCGAATGTATCCCGCTATTCACCGAGTGCTGGGCTGCCTGCCCCGGCGCCAGGCCCGTTCTCATAACGGATCACACCGGTTTGATCGGCGAAAAAGCTCCGGGTTCCAGTCGTTCCTTGAGTGACAGCCGAGGCGGTGACAGTGAAGACTCCCGCACCTCCGCCAGCCGTGGCGAAATTATAGCCGTCCTTAACTCCGCTGCCCAAGGCGGAATCGATGAATCCGGCCGCCTCAAGGGCATTCAGGTCGCCTCCGAAAGCGCCGTTGCCGACCGTCGCCGAAAAGGTGATTTGTGCTGTGACGATCGTCCGCACCGACGCGATGGCGGATGCTTCGTTGGCGGCTGCCCGCGACTGCATCAAGTTCGGGATAGCGATGGCTGCGATGATGCCGATGATGGCGACCACAATCAGCAGCTCGATGAGCGAGAATCCTCTTTCGTTCCTCATTTCGGTTTGACCTCCAGAAAAATTACAAGTTGGAAAAGATTCTGTCTCCTCTCTTTTTTTTCTGGTCCCCCTGCGCCTTTGCATCATAGGGCAGCCCGCCTTGAAAAAAGGTGATGCTGCTCACCAATTGATCGGTTGCCAGAAAAAATTCTTTATATGCCAAGCCCTTTTTATTCGGCCTAGCTATAGCTAGCGGGACATGTTCCCGATCAGCGTAAAGATGGGCAGGTACATGGAAACGACGATTCCTCCAATGACCACTCCCAGGAAAACGATCATCACCGGTTCGAGCAGCGTCAGCAGGTTGGCGACCGCAGCATCGGATTCGTCTTCATAGTAGTCGGCCAGCTTGGTGAGCATCTGGTCGAGTTCACCGGTTTGCTCGCCGACCCCGACAATCTGGGTCACCATGGAGGGAAAGACCTTGGTCTTGCGCATCGGATCAGCCAGGGTTTTCCCTTCCTCGACATCCTTGCGGATTTGGGTGAGCCCATTCATGATGACCCTGTTCCCCGCCGTGTCCGCCGTGATCTGCAGTCCGTCCAGAATCGGGATCCCACTGCTCAGCAATGTGGCCAGCGTCCGAGCGAACCTGGCAATCGACACCTTTCGGATCACGCCGCCGACGATGGGAATGGCAAGGACCAATCGATCGATGGCCAGGCGCCCGGAATCGGTTTTGTAGTAGGAACGCATCCCGAAGATGCCCAACCCAAGCGCCAGCAGAATCCAGATGATGAACTGGCTCAAAAAATCGCTGATCCCCATGATGACGCGGGTGGGAAGAGGCAGGGGGGCGTTCAGGCCTTCGAAAAGGGTGGCGAAAACCGGGATCACGAAGATCATGATCACGAAGACAATCACGATCGCCACTAAAATGACGATGGCGGGATAGACCGAGGCCGAGACGATCCCGCGCTTCAACTTGACGATCTTCTCCAGGAAGACCGAAAGGCGCTGCAGGATGACGTCCAGGATGCCGCCCGCCTCCCCGGCCGCAATCATGCTCACGAACAAGTCGTCAAACACTTTGGGGTGCTTGCGCATGGCGTCGGCCAAGGTGGCGCCGGCCTCCACGTCGGTGCGGGTCTGCTGCAAGGTATTCTTGAAGACCTTCTTTTCCTGTTGATCCGCCAAAATGGCCAGGCACTGGACGAGGGGAAGGCCGGCATCGAGCATGACCGAAAACTGCCGCGTGAACAGCGAAAGGTCCTTGGCCGAGACCCCGGCTGAGGGCAGGTTGATATCCATCCCCATCCCCTTGGCGGCGGACTGCTCGCCGATCACGATCGGCATGATCTGCTCATTTCTCAGGGCAGCCGCCAAGCTCTGCTCGTTCTGGGCAAAGCGGACTCCGGTGACCATCTCTCCGTTCTGATAATTGCGGCCCTTGAATTGGTAATTCGGCATGGCTTGCTCCTCTCGACCACCTTTGAGCGGATGGCGCCCTTCAGGCAGTGGCGGCAAATTGCGGCACCTGGCCTCCGGCCCGGCGGATAATCTCCTGAAGCTCTTCCTGGTTGGAGGACTTCTCAATAGCGGATTCGTAAGTGATCTTGCGCGCCAGATACAGTTGGCCCAAGGACTGGTTCATGGTCTGCATCCCGAACTTGGACTGGCCTGTCTGCATGGCGGAGTAGATCTGGTGCACCTTGTTCTCCCGAATCAAGTTGCGGATGGCGGTATTGGGGATCAGGATCTCCAAGGCGGGGACACGCCCTTCGCCGCCCACGCGGGGAACCAGGGTCTGGCAAAGAACCCCTTCCAGCACCATCGAAAGCTGAGAGCGGATCTGCTGTTGCTGGTGCGCCGGGAAGACGTCGATGATTCGGTTGATGGTGGCGTGGGCCGAGTTGGTGTGCAGGGTCGCCAGCGTCAAGTGGCCCGTCTCCGCGATGCGCAATGCCGACTCGATCGTCTCCAAGTCGCGCATTTCGCCGATCAGAACCACGTCCGGATCTTCGCGCAAAGCCACCCGCAAGGCTGACGAAAAGGAGCGCGTATCCGAGTTCACCTCGCGCTGGTTGATGATGCAATTCTTGTGGTTGTGCAAGAATTCGATCGGGTCCTCAATGGTGATGATGTGGCCCTGCATGTCGCAGTTGATGGCATCGATCATGGTGGCCAAAGTCGTCGACTTTCCACTTCCCGTAGGGCCCGTCACCAGGATCAGACCGCGCGGTTTTTCGCACAGGTCTTTGAGGATCGGCGGCAAGCTCAAATCCTCGAAGCTCTTGATTTCGAAGGGGATCAATCGAAACACCGCCGAAACCGACCCCCTCTGGGTAAAGACGTTGCCGCGAAAGCGGGCCAGCCCTTTGATGCCGAAACTGAAATCGATTTCCAGACTCTCCTCATAACGGAATTTCTGCTCGTCAGTCATCACGCTGTAGGCCAGTTTCTTGCAGACAGCCGCCTGAAGAGGGGGCGTGTCGAGCGGGCAGATCTTGCCGTGCACCCGAACGCGGGGCGGAGAGTTGGGAGTCAGGTGAAGGTCGCTGCCGTTCATGTGGACCAGCTTTTCCAGGAGTTCTGCCAGGCTGGTCTTGCTTTGCTCGATTATGGCCATCTCTTCAAATCCTTTCTGCAATTCTCCGCATCCAGAATAGTCATGCCTGCGGCTCGGCAGAGTGACTGCCGTCACCGACGCTGATCAACCGACTGGCTGACGGGCACCCCGTAGCAATCCTCGTGCCAACCGACAAAAAGCTGCTGCCGACGCGTTGAAGCGCATCCATTGATCCCCCCGCTAGTGGGCCGCCGTTTCGCGTAAAACCTCGTCAATGGTGGTGATTCCGGCACCGATTTTCTTGAGGCCGCTTTCGCGCAGGGTAATCATTCCCTCTTGGCGGGCCGTCTTGCGGATCTCGTCAGTGGAAGATCTTTTCAGGATCATTTCTCGAATTGTGGGGCTGATTTCCATGACCTCGTAAAGGCCGATCCGGCCTTTGTATCCGCTCTCGTTGCATTTGTTGCAGCCCTTGCCGCTGTAAGTGACGATCTTGCGGGCCATTGCAGGAGGAAACCCCAGTTCGACCAAGGTTTCGGGCGGCGTCTTGACCGCCTGCTTGCAGTCCTTGCAGATACGCCTCACCAATCTCTGGGCGCAGATCAAGTGGACTGAGTTGGCCACCAGAAAGGGCTCCACCTGCATGTCAATCATCCGGTTGATGGCCGAAGGGGCGTCATTGGTGTGCAAGGTGCTCAAGACCAGATGGCCGGTCTGGGCAGCCTTGATGGCGATTTCGGCAGTATCCAAGTCGCGGATCTCGCCCACCATGACGATATCCGGATCTTGGCGCAAAAACGACCTCAGGGCGGCGGCGAAGGTCAGCCCGACGGAATCCTTGGTCTGGACTTGGTTGATTCCCGGAAAGTTGAATTCGACGGGATCCTCGGCTGTCATGATATTGACGTCGACCTGATTGAGCTTGTTGAGGCAGGCATAAAGAGTGCTCGACTTGCCGCTGCCGGTGGGGCCCGTTACCAGAATCATGCCATAGGGACGCAATGCTGCCGTCTCAAAGCGGCGCAATGAATCCGCCTCGAAACCCAAAATGGTGAAATCCATGGGCAGCTTTTCCTTGTCCAGGATGCGCATGACGATCTTTTCGCCAAACAGGGTGGGCAAGGTCGATACGCGCAGGTCGATCTCTTTTTTGCGGCCGGCCTGGCTGATGCGCATCTTGATGCGGCCGTCCTGGGGCAGGCGCCGTTCGCTGATGTCGAGGTTGGCCATGATCTTGATGCGCGAGGTCATGGCATCCTTGAACTTGGGCGGCGGATCCATGTGGACAAACAAGGCGCCGTCGATGCGGTAGCGGATGCGGAACTCCTTCTCATAAGGCTCGATGTGGATGTCGCTGGCCCCTTTGCGGATGGCCTCGGCAAGCACCAGGTTGACCAGCTTGATGATGGGCGCCTCGGAGCTGCTCTTGGCCAGTTCGGACAGATCGACGTCCTCCTCCTGGGAGAGCTCCAGTTCGTACTCATCGACGTCGGCGGCCAGTTCATCGTAGACCCTCTGCAGTTCAAGGCTCTGCTCATCCCCGTAGTGCTTTTCGATGGCTTCGCGGATGTCGCCTTCCGAAGCGATGACCGGCTCCACGCGCAAACCCGTCATGAACTTGATCTCGTCCAAGGCCATGATGTTGGTGGGGTCGGTGATGGCCACGGTCAAAATGGTTCCGACGCGCTGGAGGGGCACGATCTGGTAGCGGATGGCCAGGTTGACCGGGACCAGGTTGATCAGGTCGGGATCGACTTCGGTCTGCTTGAGGTTGACGGAAGGGACGTCGTACTGCTTGCTGAGCGCCTGGGCGATGGTCAGGTCGGAAACATACCCCATTTCGGTCAGGGTCGTCCCCAGCCGTCCACCGTTTTTCTGCTGGTGGCGCAGTGCAACCTGCAGTTGGTCCGGTTGGAGCAGGCCTTGATTGACTAGAACTTCACCGAGTCTGCTTGACATGGTTCCCCGTTCAAATCCTCCAGCCCCTTGGGGAATGCAAATTCCTGCAGCGCAGGCGCATGTTGGCCTCGGCCCGAACGGCCCCTCAAGAGAAGAGTTCTGCGGGCCTTTTCCGTGAAATCGAAAAAAGGGTCTGCTCGCCCCTCCGATCAGGCTGCAGGGCCTCCGATTCCAAATACTTGATCGGCGGGCGGCGGCAAAAGTGTAGGGGCAGTACATCTACGGGAGCAGTTCTGCTATCCTTGCCGCCGATGTCGAGGCCCGAACCGTTCAACCCAATTCGACTGGAAGTCTATCGCCACCTATTCTTCTCGATCGCTGAGGAGATGGGAACGGTCCTGAAGCGGACAGCCTACTCTCCCAACATCAAAGAGCGCCGCGACTATTCCTGCGCCGTGTTCGATGGACAAGGGCAACTGGTGGCCATGGGAGACCACATGCCGGTTCACCTGGGCTCGATGCCGCTTTCGGTCAAGGCAGCCCTGGAGGCGGCGCCCATGATCCCCGGCGATGTGGTCATCGTCAACGACCCTTTTTCAGGGGGGACTCACTTGCCGGACATCACCATGGTTGCGCCGGTTTACCGCCCTTCGCCCGATTTCGACCGCCCCCTGTTCTTTGTTGCATCGCGGGCTCACCATTCCGACATCGGCGGCATGACGCCCGGCTCGATGCCTTTGAGCCAGGAGATCTTTCAAGAGGGCGTCATCATCCCCCCCCTGAAGCTTTACGAGGCCGGCGACCTGAACCGCAGCTTGCTGCGGCTGCTGCTGCACAATGTGCGGACCCCTGTGGAGCGCGAAGGAGACCTTGCCGCCCAGGTCGGGTCATTGAGGGTGGGGGAAAAGAGGCTTTTGGAGCTGATGGAGCGCAATGGGGCCGATGAGCTGGAAACCTACGTCAAGGCTCTGCAGGACTACTCGGAACGCATGGTCCGGAAGCTGATCGCCGCAATACCGGACGGGGAGTACTCGGCCGAAGACTTCTTGGATGACGAGGGGATGTCCGAGCGGACCAGCCGCCAGGTCAAAATCAAGGTGACGGTCAAGGTCAAGGGCGATTCGATGTGCGTCGACTTCAGCGGGACCGACGCTCAGGTCCAAGGCAGCCTCAACGCTGTCCGGGCCATCACCGTCTCAGCCGTCTTTTACATTATCCGCTGCCTGGCCTCTGACGAAGTCCCCAGCACAGCCGGGCTCTTGCGGCCTGTCGAAGTGCTGGCGCCGCAGCAGTCCGTGGTCAACGCCTCCTACCCCTGCGCGACCGCCGGAGGGAATGTCGAAACCTCCCAGCGGATTGTCGATGTCGTTTTGCGGGCTCTGGCGCATGCCATGCCCGAGCGCATTCCGGCAGCCTCTTCGGGAACCATGAACAACCTGGCAATGGGCGGGCTCAGGCCGTCCGGGCAGCAGCCCTTCTCCTATTACGAGACCATCGGCGGCGGCATGGGCGCGGGGCCGCACGGCAAAGGGGACAACGGCATCCACACCCACATGACCAACTCGTTGAACACCCCCATTGAAGCCTTGGAAAGCGAATTCCCGATGCGGGTGCGCGAGTACCGCCTGCGTGCCAACTCGGGCGGGCGGGGCAAGCATCGTGGGGGCGACGGATTGATTCGGAGCTTGGAGATGTTGACCGCCGCCCGCGTCACCATGCTCTCTGAGCGCCGCAAGCTGTCTCCCTACGGCCTGTCGGGAGGAGGCTCCGGCAAGAAAGGAATGAACTTTGTCACCTTGCTCGGACGACGAAAAAAGCTGCCCGGAAAATTCACCATGGACCTGGGCCGAGGTGACATTTTGACCATCGAGACGCCTGGAGGTGGTGCCTGGGGCGGATCCGAAAAAGGCCGCAGGACGACCGCGAAACGCCGCCGGGACACAAGCCCGGCAACGCAGGCCCCTTCACAGAAATCGGAGGTGCCGCCAATTGCGGCCGCGCAGAAGAAGCCTTTGGCAAAAGATCAAAAGGCTCCCGACAAGAAGGCCGAAGCTCGTGACAAGGCGGGCAAAGGCGAACCGGCGCCGGCCTCCCGGGCGACTGCCGCCAAAGCGCGTCCGAAGGGCCAAGAAGAACCCGGCCCCCAAAGCCCCAAACGCCCGCCGAAGAGGCCCAAACCGGCTCCTCCATCGGAAACCAGCGCAGAATCTCCAAAGCAATCGGCCAGTGCCCGGCCTCCAAGGTCGGACCGCAAGGCTGCTGCCGACGGCCAGGCCGACAAGGCCTCTGCCCGGGCGCCGGATTCGGAAAAGAAGGCTGGGAAGGCCAAGCCGAAGACAGACCGGCCGCAGGCAAGGGAAAAAAAGGCCCGTCCGGACTCTGGGACGTCTCAGGATACCCGGTTGCCGGAGGCCGGGCCGGTCGACGCCGAAGGCTCTGATCTGCAAAGTCCGTCGGATTCAAAGCTGCAAGCGACCGCGGCGCAGCCTCCCCGAACCCAAACGCCGCCCGACGAACCGGCAAAAGGGCAAAGCAAGGCTCAAAAAAGCTCAGAGCCGCTGCTGCCGCTGTTCCCTCCCCCGCAGGTTCAACCGCCCCCTCAACCGGATGACGACTCCCCGGGTGACAAGCCCGAAGACCAAAGAGATTCAATGCCCGCAGCCTTGCCTGCCCAAGCGAAACCGCCCTCTGAAGGGTCGAAGCCTCCCCAACGCCCTGCAGCGAAGAGCCCGGGGACAGCTTCGCAGATCAGTCCGTCCGCACCTGCACAGGCCCAACAGCCGCCTCGATCTCAGGAAGCCCCTCCCGGCGACAAGCCTCCAAGCCGGGAATCCGGCTCCAAGCCGCAGGGAGCAACGTCCCAACCTCCCGCCCCAGCGCCTCCCCAAAAGCAAGGGACGGCAAGACTCCCCGATTCACAAAAAGCGGGGTCCAGGGAGGAGCCTCCGCAATCCCCGCAATTGGAAATCTGGACATCACCGCCTCAAACCGAACCCGGCCCTGCAACCGACAAGCCTGCGGCGTCGCCATCGGAGGGTGCTCCGGAGACTCAGGCGAAGGCTGACGGCTTCAGCCAGAAGAAGGGCGGCAAGGCGAATCCACAAGATGGCCAGGACGAGTGAACGGGACAACGATCAGCGATGAATGCCGCCGAGGTTCTCAAGACATGCCGAGAGGAACGGGTCCGGTTCATCCGGCTGCAGTTCACCGACATCATGGGCTGCAACAAGAATGTTGAGATCCCCCAAAGCCAATTTGAGAAGGCCCTGGACGGCCAAATCCTTTTCGACGGCTCCTCCATCGAAGGCTTCGCCCGGATCGAAGAGTCGGACATGCTTTTGCAGCCCGACCCGGACACTTTTCGCATCTTCCCCTGGGAGCAGCTGCAGCGCGGCAAGGTGGCACGGCTGATCTGTGACGTGTGCCAGCCGGACGGCTCATCTTTCGATGGCTGCCCGCGCACCCGCCTCAAGGAGGTCATCGCCGAGGCGCAGCACAGCGGCTACACCATGCAGGCCGGTCCGGAACTGGAGTTTTTCCTTTTTCAGCGCAATGCGCAGGGCGAACCGACCATCCTCACCCATGACTCGGGAGGCTACTTCGACCTGACTCCGGTGGACCGCGGCGAAGAGGCCCGCCGCGACATCGTCAACACCCTGGAAGCAATGGGCTTCGAAGTCGAAGCGGCCCATCACGAAGTCTCCCCCGGCCAGCACGAGATCGACTTTCGCCACGACGAGGCGCTCAGCACCGCCGACAACATCGTCACCTTCAAGCTGATCGTGCGCAAGGTGGCCCAGGACCACGGCCTGCACGCCACCTTCATGCCCAAGCCCATCCGGCAGGTCAACGGCTCCGGAATGCACATTCACCAGTCGCTGGTCCGAAAGGGCTGCAACGCTTTTTTCGACCCTCAATCCGAGTCGGGGATCAGCCAAACCGCACTTCATTACATCGCCGGCCTGCTCGAGCATGCGCGTGCCCTTTGCGCCGTGACCAATCCCCTGGTCAATTCCTACAAGCGCCTGGTGCGAGGCTTCGAGGCGCCGACCACTGTGGCCTGGTCCGAGCGCAACCGCAGCCCTCTGGTCCGCGTCCCCGCCAGACGGGGGGAGGGCACCCGCTGCGAATTGCGCATGCCCGACCCCAGCTGCAACCCCTACCTGGCCCTGGCCGCCATCCTCAAGGCCGGGATGGACGGCATTGAAAACTCCCTCAGGCCGCCTCCGCCGGTTCAAAAGAACATCTTCCGAATGAGCGTCCGCGAACGCCGCAAGCACCGCATCGGAGACCTGCCCCGCAGCCTGGACGAAGCCCTCAAACGCCTGCAGCGCGACCGCCTGGTGCAGGACGCATTGGGCTCCCACATCTGCAAGCATTTCCTGGATGCCAAGAAGTCGGAATGGCGAGCCTACTGCCGACAGGTCCATCCCTGGGAGATCGAGGAGTATTTGAGGACGTACTGAGGGGAGAAGTTGTCAGTTGCCAGTTGCCAGTTGCCAGTTGTCAGCCAGAGGGTCTAGCGGGGTGGAGACCAGGGTTTCGGGCTCCAGGTTCCGGGTTCCAGGTTTCGGAATCTGGATTCTGGGATCTGAAACCCGGAACCTGGAGCCCGGAACCCGGAAATCCCTGCCAACTGTCCATCTTCTTGTCACCCTGCTGTCAAAAATGTTAACTTCGAGGCCATGGCGGTTTTTCGCAGCCTCAAGACCAAGCTCCTGATTGCCTTTTTGCCCCTGTGCCTGTTTCCTTTGCTGGGCATTTCGGCCTACTCCTATTACCTGGCCCGAAACCAGATCACCGAAGACCGGACCAAGCTTTACCTGGAATCCCTGGCCCGCGAGATTGCCGACAAGATCTCATTGACGCTGATGGAGAGGCGCGACGACACCGTGGCTGTGACGCTCAACTCCCAGATTGCCGATTTCTTGAGCGGCGGCCCCTTGGAGCCGGCCCAGTTTGTGCTCGACACTTTCATCGTGATTCACGAAGTCTATGACTTGGTGATCCTCTTCGATGGCGACGGGATTGTGAAGGCTGTCAACCGAATCGACCGCAGGGAAATCCCCCTGGATGAGGGTCAGCTGCAGGCGATCGTGGGACAGAGCCTCAAGAACTACACTTCCGACAGCTGGCTGCACAAGGTTCGAAGGGGAGACTTTGCCTTCCTCGATTGGCATCCCTCCCGGGAGCTGGCCCATCGGGTCTACCCCTGGTACGCGCAGGAAGACATTGCCTACCAGTACAACATCGGCTTCGCCTCTCCCGTCATCGGCAAAAAGGGCGGCGTGGCCGGCGGAGTGCTGGCTCTGATGAACTGGTACTACATCCAGGAAATCCTCGACCGTGTGGAGGAGCGTCAGACTTTGGACCCTGTCAACCAGGATCCTGAGCCCGAATTCTTCGAGTCAGGCTATGCCTTCCTGTTCGGAAGCGACCACAATACGATTATCGGCCACAAGAAGCGCTGGAACCGCTACGGGCTGCCGGCCAACTCCAACAGCCAGGCTGCCGACCCTGCCGAGAACAACTACGGCACCAGCCTGATCGAAACGCACGGGCTCCCAGAGCTGCAGAGCGCAGCCGCCTATGCCCGCGACTCGGACGGCAGCCGTTCCCTCGAATACCAATACCCTCCGGGAACCGACAAGATCAGCGGTCTGACCAAGGTCGATCAGACCAATCTCCTGACCGAAAAACTCGGCCCCTCCTTCGGATGGGTGTGCGGGGTGGGCATCAACAACGAAGATATTTTCAAGCCCCTGCAGACCTTGGGAAAGGCCCTTGTGACAGCCGTGCTGGCCTCGGGGTTGCTGATCGTGCTGCTGAGCTACTCGCTGGCCCGTCAAATCAGCGTTCCTTTGAGGGAGCTGACGGTGGGAGCGCAAAGGATCTCGGGAGGGGACTTGAGTGAGAGGGTGGTGGTCAAGGGCCGCGAGGAGATCGGCCAGCTGGCCCAAACCTTCAACGAGATGGCCGCCTCCCTGGAGGAGCGCAGCCGGGCGCTGCTGGAATTGAACCGCAGCCTGGAAGGGAAGGTCAAGGAACGCACTCAGGAACTGGAGCAAAGCCATCAAACCGTTCAGAACGCATACCAGGAACTCAAGGAAGCTCAGGTGCAGCTCATCCAAAGCGAAAAGATGGCGTCGCTGGGCCAGTTGGTAGCAGGCATTGCCCATGAGATCAAGAATCCCCTCAACTTCATCTACGGCAACACCGAGTTCCTGCGCCAGTACATTGCAGACCTCCAAAAGCTGATCGGCCAGTTGGAAGGCCAGATCCCCCGCCAGGGAGCCGAGCGCCGGCAGCTGGAGCATTTCAAGGAGCAAATCAACTACGACTTCCTGCTCCAGGATCTGGAGACCCTTATCCGCAACTTCGAAGAGGGCGCCAAGCGAATCCATGCCATCATCGGCGATTTGCGCACCTTCTCGCGCCTGGACACCGACCAACTGCGCTCGGTGGACATCCACGAGCCCATCGGCCTGGCGCTGAACCTGCTGCGCAATCAGTATCGGGACCGGATCCGCATCCACAAGGACTTCACCGACCTGCCGCCCCTGGAATGCGATCCGGGCAAGATCAGCCAAGTGGTGATGAACCTGCTCGTCAACGCCTGCCACGCCATCACCGGCCAAGGAGACATCTGGGTGCGCACCCTGCGCAAGAACGGCTTGGCCGTGATTGAGATCGAAGACAACGGAAGCGGCATTGCTTCAAAACACATGGGGAAGATCTTCGAACCCTTTTTCACGACCAAGCCGGTGGGCAAAGGAACCGGGCTGGGGCTGAGCATCAGCTACGGGATCATCCAGCAACACAAAGGTTCGATCCGGGCAGAAAGCAGTGCAGGCAGGGGCAGCAAATTCATCGTCGAATTGCCGCTAAGGGAAGGGAGGCCGGGAACCGGAGACCGGAAACCGGCAGAAACGGAGAAAGCGGAGAAGCGTCAGCAGCCGTGATTCGACCGGCACCTTGACGGATTCCCTTCTGCCGGTCTCCGGATTCCGTTCTCCGGTCACCGTTTAGACAGCCATGAACCAGCACACCATTTTGATCGTGGACGACGAGCCCGCCAATCTGCAGAAACTGAAGCGGACCTTCATCAAGGACTACCGCGTCCTGGAGGCCGGCTCGGGAGAAGAGGCTCTGAAGCTGCTGCAAGACGGCTCCATCGCGGCCATCATCACCGACCAGAGGATGCCCGGGCTGAGCGGCGTCGAACTTTTGAAGCGGTCCTTGAGAACCAACCCCGAGGCGGTACGAATCATCTTGACCGGTTTTACCCAGGTCGATGACATGATGGACGCCATCAACGAAGGGCATGTCCATCGATACATCACCAAGCCCTGGGAACCCTTCGTCCTCAAGCAGGCCGTCGAGCAGGAAATGGAGCGTTGGCGGCTGAAGCGGGAAAACGAAAAGCTCAGCCGGCAGCTTCAAAAGGCCAACCAGTGGCTGGAAAAAGAAAACCTGCAGCTCAAAGAGGAAGTCGAACTGCTCAAAAGCTCAGACCGCAACCTGATCTACCGCAGCCGCCCCATGAAAGACCTGATCGGAATGCTCGACCGCGTGGTGGGCACCGACTCCACCGTACTCATCCAGGGGGAGACCGGCACTGGAAAGGAGCTGCTGGCCCGCTATATCCACAATCACAGCCCCCGCTCAGGCTCAGCCTTCGTCCCCGTCAATTGCGGTGCAATCCCCGCCGACCTGGTGGAAAGCGCTTTCTTCGGGCATGTCAAGGGCGCTTTTACCGGCGCCACCGAAAACAAAAAAGGCTTCTTTGAATCGGCTCACAAAGGAACCCTCTTTCTGGACGAGGTGGGGGAAGCGCCCCTGGACCTTCAGGTCAAGCTGCTGCGAGTCTTGCAGGAAAGCGAGATCTATCCCGTCGGCGGCCAGCAGCCCCGCAGGATCGACGTTCGGGTCATCGCCTCCACCAACCGCAACCTCAGCCAAATGGTGGACGAAAACTCCTTCCGCCAGGATCTCTTCTTCCGCCTCAATGTCTTTTCCGTCCACGTCCCGCCGCTGCGCGCCCGAAAGGACGACATCAAGGCCCTGGCCCTATTCTTCGTCGAACGCTGCGCCGAGAAACTCAACCGGGACATCCAGGGCCTCTCTGAGGAAACCCTCCAAGTCCTCAAAAACTATCCTTGGCCCGGCAATGTGCGGGAATTGGAGAATGAGATCGAACGCCTGGTCATCCTGGCCGATTCCGAAAAGCTGCTGGCACCGGACATGCTCTCCGAGCGCATCCGATACCATTGCAGCCCCTCTTCCTCGCGCGGATCCCTCAAGGAGCAGCTGGCCGTATTGGAACGGCGGCTTATTCAGGAGTCCCTCCGCTCGCACGGCCACAACCGCTCCCACGCCGCAATCTCCCTCGGCATCAGCCGCCAGACCGTCATCAACAAAATCAGAGAGTACCAACTCGAAAAAAGTGGCTAGAAAATTGACAGTGACTGTCTAAATTTTAGACATTGCCTTGGAACTCCACCTGGTGGGCCTTCAGGCTTCGGGTGTCGGGTTTCGGACTGTCCAGTTTTTAGGCAGCTGAATGAGCCGCCTTGGCTCAAAGCCGCTTGCAGCGCGGGTTAGCCTCTTTGGCACGCCATTTGCTGCCAGTGAGGGCGAACTGGAGGTTAGCAATGGGAACCTACATCGCAAGCGTTTCGCCCTTTGAAGCGAATCTGATGTCTCGCATCCGCAACCAGGAAGACGGCGCTTTCAGAGAACTCTTTCACCGCTTTCAAGACAGGATCATGAGGACCGCCATGAAAATCCTCAAGGAGGAACAGGCGGCCCAAGACGCTTTGCAGGAAACCTTCCTCAATATTTTCAGGGCTTCCCACAGCTTCCGGGGAGACTCCAAGATCGGAACCTGGATCAATCGAATTACGGTCAACGTTTGCCTGGAAATGATTCGCAAGAACAAGAAGCACAAGCAGCGCACCGACGAAGATATCTCCGAGCACGGCGCCTTGCAGGATACCAAGATCGCCGATCCCTTCGAGAGGACACGGCAGTCGGAGATCCGCCGCAGGGTGTATTCCGCTCTGGGCAGGCTGGGAGTCAAGCATCGTACCGTCGTCGGCTTGCACGACCTGGAGGGCTACACCATCCGGGAAATCGCCCAGCAGCTGGAGATTGCTGAAGGGACGGTCAAGTCCCGCCTTTTCTATGGCAGGGAGGAGTTGAAACGTCAGCTGCAGATACGCAGCAACTGATCATGGCTTCCGGCCGCCTCATCCGCCAAGGCGAGTTGCCTGCATGTCCACAACAGCAGAGCCCCTCGTTGCCCGGCGAGCCCGGGTGCTATAATTCCTTACCCAACTATTCGGCAAAGCAGCGCCTTTTTGCGGGAGTGAATTTGGTATATCGCCCGCATCAACTACAAATCGGGGGGAGAGCTTCAATGCAGGGTCTTTCATTCCTAGGGCATCCAACCTCCCGAGAAAGAGCGGCTGGCTGTGTCTGATCAGGCCTCCATTCTGGTCGTCGCCGGAGAAGATTCGGGGGATCAGCATGCCGCCGGACTGATCGACCGATTGAAGCAGATCTGCTCCGGACGCCGCCTCGAATTCTTCGGAAGCGGCGGCAAGCGCATGTCCGAGCAAGGCGTGGACTTGCTGATGGACGTTTGTCAGCTGGCGGCCATCGGCCCTCGGGCCGCCTTGGCCAACGCCGGCTCCTACTGGACGCTCTTTAGAAAGATCCTGCAGCGGGTCCGCAAAAACAGGCCGCAGCTGGCGATCCTGGTGGACTTCCCTGAATTCAACCTGATGCTGGCACGGCGCCTCAAGGATATGGAAATACCCGTCTGCTACTTCATCAGCCCCCAAATCTGGGCCTGGCGATCCGGCCGAGTCGAAAAGGTGCGCCGATTTGTGGACCTGATGCTGGTGATCCTGCCCTTTGAAGAGGATTATTACCGCCGCCACGGTGTCCGTTCGCACTACGTGGGCAATCCCAGCCTGCAGGAAATCCGCCCTCCGGCGGTGAGTGATCCGGCGGGGCAGGATTCCAAGCGGACGACCGACGATGTGCCGAATGTGGCCCTGATGCCCGGCAGCCGCCGCAAGGAGATTGAACTGATCTTCCCTCTGCAGCTGCAGGCCGCCCAATACATCAGCCGGCGCTTGCCGGTCCGCTTTAAGGCAGTGGCGGCAAAATCGGTAAGCCCCCAATTCCTGGAGCTTTATCGGGACAGTCAGGGCGACAACTCCCCATTGGATTTGGAGATCGTCCGGCAACCGGTTCAGGTCGCACTGCGCGATGCCGACTTCGCCATTGTGAAGAGCGGAACCTCGACCTTGGAGGCCATGCTGCTCCAAGTCCCCTTCGCCATGGTCTACCGGATGTCCTCTTTGAGCTGGCTCTTCGCCCGTCCCCTGGTCAGTATCGATACCTATTGCTTGGCCAATATTGTGGCCGGGGAAAGGATAGTCGAGGAATTTGTTCAGGGCCGGGCCACCGCCGAAAGGATCGGCCAGCATGCGCTGGGGCTGCTGCAAGACGACCAAGCCCGTCAACGAATGCGACACAAGCTGGGCGAGGCTGCACAAAAGCTCGGACATCAAGACGCCTACCTGCAAGCTGCACGAAGGGTCGCTGATTGGGTATTCTTTAGGAAAGAGGCCGCATGATGAGCACTTTGAACAGATTCAGACGAAGAGCCGTTTTTTTCTTGCCTGTGTTGATTGTTTTGGCCGGGCCGGCCTTCAGCCAAGATCAAGACGAAGAGCAGGGCCCGGGCAAGATCGACGTATCCCATTACGACATCGATGCCAAGGTGGAGCCGGAAAGGGCCTTCATCCAAGGCGAGGCCCGCATTCGATTCCGGGTGCTGGAAGATACCCTCACCCTTCCTTTTCGCCTCAACAGCCGTCTGGTCCTGACCGAAGTCTCAGATGAGAATGAGCGCTATTCCTCCCGCTATACCGACTTTGGAAGCGACAACATGCTGGTGCGGGGCGAAGGCCCGTTCCTGGCCGGCAACGAGTACACTTTGCGCTTTGTCTTCGAAGGGACCCTGGACACCGAGCAATACGCATTCCTGGACACTCCTGAAAGCTCGCCCGCCTTCATCAACCGCGAAGGCGCCGTACTGCAATCGCAGGGAAACTGGTTCCCAGCTCATGATCCGCCCCTGGATACGGCCCCTGTCCGCCTGCGGGTCACCGTCCCCCTCGGCTTCACCGTAGTGGCCCCGGGGGAATTGCTGCCCATCGAGACGTTGGGCGTCGACGAGGCCTTTACCTGGGTGAGCGAATCCCCCCTGGGCGAGGTGCCCGTGGTGGTGGCCCGCTTCCTGCGGGAGAGGTTTGATGACGCCCCCATCCCCCTGACCTTCTTCGTCCGGGAGGACTACGACCGCAAGGTGGCCGAATCCGTTCCGGACATCGGCAAGATCACCGAATTCTACCTCCGGGAGTATGGCGTTCCCCTGGCAGAGGGGCTCTCGTTGGCTCAGGCCGGCAAAGTGATCCTGTCGGGCAAGGGCAGCCAGGGCTTGATGCTGATTGAAGACGACCTCAGCAAGGCGCCGCAAGTACCGGTCTTCGATTTGGCCCGCAGGCTGGCTCTGCAGTGGTGGGGATACTCCGCACGACTGGAATCCTACCAGGACGCTTGGCTGGCTGATGGCTTCGCCGCCTATTCCGCCTTGCGCTACCTGCAGAGCATCGACCCTGAGCGCTTTTCAGCCGAGTTGACCATGCAGGCCGTGGAGGCACTCAAGTATCAAGACAAGTCCCCGATCAGTGACGGGCTGCTGTTGGAGCCGGGAACGCCCCAGTACGATTCGATCGTCGCCTCCAAGGGCGCCTGGACCCTTTACATGCTGTCCCAATTGGTGGGCCAGGACACTTTTCACGCCCTGCTCAAGGACTGGTTTCAACAGATTCGCGGCGGCTCAGCCACGACTTCGGCCTTTCACCAATTGGTCGAGCAGCGGTCCGGCAAGGATTTGGACTGGTTTTTCTCGCAGTGGGTCGAGTCTGTGGGCGTCCCGGAGTTCCGGGTCGATTACACGGTATTCAAGCGCAAGGACGGCACTTACCGCATTCAGGGGCAGATCAAGCAGGATCTGGACCTGTTCCGCATGCCGGTCGACCTGCTCATCGAGACCAAGGGAAATCCCGAGGAAAAGCTGCTCGATGTGCAAGGGCGCCAGACCTCCTTCAACTTCATCACCCAAACCATGCCCCAGCGCATCAAATTCGACCCGGCGGGGAAAATCCTCATCGATTCCGAACAAATGCGCATGCGGGTTCACATTGCCATGGGAGACGAGTTTCAAAAGCAAAATGAACTGGTCGCAGCAGTCACCGAGTATGAAAAGGCCAAAATCGAGGATCCCCGCAGTTCCCTGGTCCACTACCGCCTGGGCGAGACCTATTTCCTGCAGACCAGCTTCAATCTGGCAGCCAACAGCTTCCGCGACGCCCTCAATGGCGACCTCAAGCCGGATTGGGTCGAGACCTGGTCCTACATTCACCTGGGAAAGATCTACGACGTACTGGGCCAGCGCCAACGGGCCATGGCCGAGTACCAGAAGGCCATCAACACCGATATCGATTACAACGGCGCCCAGGCTGAAGCCCGCAAATACCTGAAGACGGCCTTCACCAAGCCGTCCAACATGATCAACTGATTCCTTCCTTGGAGGCTCTCTCTGCGGCTTTGCGTCTTGGCGTGAAACTTCCCGAACTCAAGTCGCCAGTTGCAGGATTCGATCGGCCAGGCTCTCCAGTTGGGATCGTCTCCAGACCGCAGGCGCACCTTCCACTGGATCGTCGCTGACTACGGCCAGGATGCCTGCAAAGCGTGTGAAGACCGGTTCAGTCCCCATTTCCTTCCGCCAAACCTCGATTTTCGGCGCCTGAGCATCGAGGTGCCCCTCCACCAGCACCAGGCTGCAGTCGGCATACAAGGGCGTCAATCGAGCATACTCCTGCTCGCTTTCCGAGGCTGTCAGGTAGACCGCTGTGGTTTCTTTGGAGAGGATTGCGGTCGGTTCAGCCCCCGCCTGCCGGTGGAGGAAGGAGTCCTTTCCGGGGGTATCCAATTCGTGAGCGTGGTGGGTATGCTTGATCGTCCCCACGGCGATCCCCCGTTTGCGGTACAACTCGACCAGCTCGACGATCAGGGTCGTTTTGCCGTGGTTCTTCCCGCCGACGATGTGCACTCTCTTCATCTGGCTGGCTTTGCGGTCTTTGCGTCTTGGCGCGAAACACCCGGATGCGCCCCGAAAAGCAAAAAGCCCGCTCCGATGAGCGGGCTGGCAGGATTCGAGGGCCGACCAATGCTACATGCTGATCTGGACCAGATCGCTCTTCTTCTTTTTCTTGAGCACCGTCTCCTCGTAGTACTCGCGCACCATGGCCGCCTCGCGGGCCGCCTTGCGGCGCAGCATCTTCTCGTCGCGGGCGGTCTGGGGACGCCCCTGGTTGCTGCGAACTCTTTGGGCGTCTTCCTGATTGATTTGCAGCGAATGCTCGAAGGTGTTGAGGTCCACGCTCTTGCCGCCTGCAAAGATCTCGTGGCGCCCATGCTGCTCATACCACTTGGCGACCGTGGCGTTCATGTGCATGTGCTCGATGATGTTGCGCCATCCGTGGCCCGTATTGTAGGCGCAAAAGGAAATCTCGCCCTCCTGGGTGGCATAGGGGATGACGCACATCTCGGTGCGCCGGAAGTCATAGTTGAAGAGGTCTTGAAACCACATCCCGGCGACGAACAGGAAGTTCCAGGGGTCTTCGCGGCGCTCCTTGCCCGTGCCGTAGTCCTTGCCCGAGAGCCCGAAACTCTTGTCGAACTTCTTGAGGATGTCGATCAGGCGCAACCGCTTGGGCGCCTGGAAGGGCTGGTAGTTCTTGAGCAGGGCCAGGCCCATCATCAGGTTGGAAAACCATTTGCCGCGCCCGGCGTCGGTCAGCTTTTGCATGTCGCGCACCAACCCCGGTATGTTGAGGAATCGCGGGACCGGGGCGGCGTCCTTGGTCTCTTTGTCGATCATCATGGCCGTGCCGACGCCGCAGTTGGGATGGCAGCCGCAGCTGACCTGCCCCCACTCGGCGTTGGGGCCGTGCACCATGTCGGCAAAGTCGGCGAAGGCGCCCATCAGCGAAAGCGGGAACCAGTCGCGGGTGGGCTCGGTCATGCCCGTCTGCTTCTTGACATCGAGCGCCATATGAGAAAGCGTGTAACGCTGGCGCATGCGCCGTTCGTCGGTGATCTCCTCGTCCCGGCCGGTGAATGAAACCGGCTGAAAAGAAATGAAGGCGATCTTCTTGGGATTGTCCAAAGCGAAGCGGATGATGGGTCCCACCTGGTCGTTGTTGACGTCGTTGACCAGCGTGGTGACCAGGATGATCTCGGTGCCCGCCGCATGGAGATTGTTGATGGCGCGCAGCTTGACATCGAAGAGGTTGCCGATGTGACGGTGGCTGTTGGCGTCGTTTCCGATGCCGTCAAATTGCAGGTAGGCGTAGCGCAAGCCGGCCTCGGCCGCCTTGTGGGCGAAGTTTATGTCCTTGGCGAACTCGATGCCGTTGGTGGCCGCCTGGACGCTGTTGAAGCCCAGTTTGCGGCAGTACTTGACAGCGCGGTGGAAGTGAGGGGACAAGGTTGGCTCCCCGCCTGAGAACTGCACCGACATCTGGCGGCGCGGCTTGATCTCCATGGCGCTGTCCAGGATCTCCTTGACATCTTCCCATTCCAGCTCGTGGACGAAGCCGACCTGGTTGGCGTCCATAAAGCAGGGGTCGCACATCATGTTGCAGCGGTTGGTGAGATCGACGGTCAGGACGCCGCCCCGGCCGTACTTGATGGTGCTGGAGCCATGGTTGTGCTGCTTTTCGTCGTTGTGGGCCCGGATGTCGCGGCCCGGAAAGTTCGACTCGATCCAGGTCAGGAATTTGGAGTCGACGGCCATGATGTCTTCGAAGTGGCCGTGTATGGGGCAGTCCTTGATCATCCAGATCTTGCCGTCCCGCTCGATGACCTTGGCCTTGATCTCGCCCACCTTCTCGTTGATGAGGATGGTGTAATCCTCTTCCCCGTTCAAGATGCGCTCGCGGGCTTCGATGACGCATTTGGGACAAAGCGAGTCGGTCTCTCGGGGCCAGCCCAAGGTAGGTTTGGACTTTTCCCAGGACTTCAGCAGCGGCTTGTCCGACCACTTGGGCGTAAAGGACGGGTTGGGCCGGTACTTGTTGAAGAACTGGATGAAGTTAAAGGCTGCCCCGGCACCCTTGCAGATGGCCTGGTCCACATATTTCCACTTGCTCTCCTTGATGCCATTTGCAGTCTGCATTTCGATCTCTCCCTTTCTCATTTCAATGAAATTTCCCCAAACCCTCAATGTCAAAAAAGCTCTGCAGGAAAAGTAAAAAGGCGCCTGTGCGCCTGCATATTTCGCCTCTCAATAACTGCGACAGTATCGCCATGCGGCCTTTGGGCGTCAACCTGGATCCGGCTGCCGAGATGGCTCAGTTGCCGGTTTTTCCTGAAATTGATCCTGGCCTCCGGTTGATTCTTGTCCGATCCGAGGCTGGTTCGCCTCGTCGCCCCCGAGCACGGCAACACATTTTACACAGTTGCAGCCGCCTTGCTAAAATGCCTGTTTTTAGGGCTTGACGCTTTTGAAGAGAGCCCCACGAAGGAGGTCCAGAGAAGTGAACTTCACGATCACCGACGAAGCTCGGGAGCAGATCCTGGCCGCTATCGAAGGCCAGGAGGGCCAGCAGCCGCC
>JANQFM010000048.1 GCA_028277865.1 Acidobacteriota bacterium | reverse complement strand
CAACTGATCAGGCTGTGGATCCTACTATCGCATCGTATGTAACTAATCCGGTACCGTATCGTGGTTTAGCATATGCGTCGTTTGACGAATTCCCTCTGCCGGTCTGAGGCTGCGCCTCGCTAGGATTTGTCCATGATCGATCTCCAAAAATGGCGTCACCCCCTCAAGACCCTGCAGGCCTACAGAGTCGCCGGCAAAGCGGCTCTGCTAAGCCAGCAGGGACGCCGTGCCGAGGGACTGGCTAGGATGGCGGAAGATCTCGGACTGTTGGAGTCGGATTTTGCACAGGCCAACCGTGTCCTGTCCAAGCTCCAGTCCCGCCTCCGGGGCTGCCATCCCGATGCTGAGGCCATCTACGTGGCAACACTGGCGGGTTTGGCAGGTGCCGAGGGCCACTACAAGGAAGCCTCCGAGTGGTTTCTGTGCGACTGCGGGATTGAGCCGGAAGACTGGAGGGACACTGATCGGCTTTATGGAAGACTGGATGCAAGATTTCAGTCTCTGAGCCCCGCAAGCAGCGCATTCTATCTGCAAGCGCTTGTCGGAGTCCTGGGAATGGCCAGCATGCATGCGGAAGGGCTGGCAATGGTTGAAGCTTTCCTGGGCTTGGAGCCAGAGGCCTATCAAGAAAGAGATACTCTTCGCCTCAAGCTCCACGACCGCCTTTCGGACTTTCCTCCCGATTTCGCGACCAGCATCCTGCTCGTGTTGGGCGGTGCTCTTGCGGTAACCGGGCGTTCAAGCGATGCGGTCAAAGTGGCCGAAGCTGATCTGGACCTGAGGGCCGGAGACTACCACAACCTCTCCAAGCTGACCGAAAGGTTGCGCGGCCGATTAGACGAATTAGCACCGGAGACTGCCATCGGCTATTTGGCAATGCTGTTTGTCGGTTTGCAGGAGGCCGGCCAAATCAAGTCGGCACTAGCGGTTCTGGAGGCATTTGCCGGACTGAAAGCGGCAGATTACCGGGACTCTGAACGGCTGGCTCTAGTGCTCCAAAACCGCCTTGAGGGTCTGGCTGAAGAGGCCAACGACAGCTTTGTGATGAAGCTGACCATTGCGCTCTGCGCAGCTAACCGGCCCGGTGACGCACTTGCGCTTTATAGAGCCGATGCCGAACTTGATGCAGATGACTTCAAAGACTCCGGCACTGTCGCCGCAAAGCTCAAAAAGCACCTGGAAAGCAGATCCGCGAGCTTGGCTGCCACTTACACTCGAGGCTTGGCGGCAGTTCTCAGCGACTGCGGGAAACCCGATCAAGCAGTTGGCCTTCTGGAGGCCGATGCGGGAATCTCTGACACGGACTACCCCGACTTCAGCAGGCTGAGACAGCACTTGCTGGCACGATTCGAAGGACTGTCGGAGGGAACGGCCGCAGCCTTTGTCTTCCAACTTTACAGCGACCTGGAACTGGCTGGCAAAAGCACCAAGGCCGGTCAGCTTCTCGAGTGCTATTTTCGGTTTTTTGCCCGCTTGAAGGCCAGGCACGGCCGGGATCACTATATGGTCAGCCAGCTCTGCCCCTTGTGCTCATTTTGGCTGAGACGCTTTTACCGCGACCAAGAGAGGAAACCCCTCGAATTCTGTCGCAGGCTGGTCCCATTTCTTCGCGACAGCCTGGCTGAACAGGGTGTCGCTTTGGAGGACCGTCAAGAATTCATTGACTATGTCACCGAGCTGCGCCAGCTCATCGTAGAAACAGGTCTATATTGGGCTCGACGGGAACAATCCGAGCAGCGTGCCCGCCAACTGCGTCGAAGTGCTCTGTTGTGGGACGCCGACCTAGGCCAGAGGCTCGTTCTGGAGCGCTTCTTGCTCGGTAGCCTTCAAAGCCGACAGGCCACCGATCCGCCCGTGCAATCTTGGCCTTTCCAGGAGCCGTTCAACTGGGAAACTGAAGGCTATTTGCCGGACCCGCAAGCGGCCTTGAGCTACGGCGCTCTGGAAGCTCAGCTTTCCCAAGCACAGCATCCAGAGGCCAGCCATCAGTATCGCAGTTTGAAGTCTGTGCGCCCCAGGCTCTTTCATCAGGCTGAAAGAATCGTTCGGCAAGGTGTCACCGAAGGCGTTTTAACCGACAGCCTTGGAAGAAAAGGACTCCTGGTGCGGGCCACCTTCGGCGCCGAGGGCAGACTTCTGTGGACGGCAGCACGAAATGTTCAAGGCAGGCTGGATATCGCCGCCTGGGGCAGCGGCCAGACTGAAGATCTGGAAACTCTGCGCTGGGCGGCCTCTAAACACGACTTTCGAATGGCTTGGGAGCGATTCATTGCCGGATCCCGGGGGCTGATGGCTTCTCGTATCTCAGAAGATGTCGAAGAGGCGATCAACAGCGTGGCCAACAGGCTGGAGGCTGTCGGCCAATCTGACGCCCAGTCAGGGGATCGCGTGGCAGAGGTGCATGAAATCGTTGGGTCGATCGCTTCAGAATTGTCTTCCGCCAAACGCCTCAAATCCCTTGAGTTTTTGATGCTGGCCTGTGGGCCGCTGCTTCACGGCCCGTCGCCAGATTCGTTCATTGACTGGACAAGACGATCCACCCTTCGACTGCGATCCTACTTGCCTTTGCCTTCTCGAGGCAAAGGGCTCGATCTGGCAGCTCGGCTTGCTCTTGCTACCGATGATTATTTGGCGGCAGTTCAAAGCCATTGGAATCTGGAGGGGATGGCACCTCATCTGGGCCCCGAGACAGATGTGGCATTTCAAGTGGACGGCCCGCTGTACACTGTGCCGACGGCACACTTGTCAATCGGTGGAAGGCCGCTTTACCAGCAAACGCGCTCGACACGCAGCATTCTGTCGATCCTCTTCGATGTTCTGCAGAAAGAGGCCGAGAGAGACTTCAGCTCCCAGGACAGCAGATCCCGCCGTATGCTTTGCGTCTCTCATTTCTCAGCGGAAGATCCGGTGGGGAAATGTGCTGCCTGGCTGCATCATGGCCAATTTCGATTGGCGCAAATGCATGGCATGGAGTGTTGGGCCGCTGCAGAGAGGCCACCGGGTACCCAAGGCGCCATCAGCGCGGCGTTTTCCACCGGGAAATCCTTCCGTACCATGACGGTGTGCGGTCATGGAAGCACCGAAGCCGGCGTGGCGCTCCAGGACGGCAACTGGGAAGGCGGAGGCTGCGACTTGAGCCTGGTGGACTGGCTGCTGCTGGTGAGTTGCTCAGTCGGACGGCTGGGGCAAAGCAGTGACCTCGATGTGGAGGGCTTCTGCGTGAAGCTCGCCATGCATCGGGCACTTTCGGTCTTGGCTTGCCGCTGGCCGGTCCAGTCCGTTGAAGCAGTCGCCTTCGCCAATGAAATCGTTCACCAGTATCTACAGCTCAGGAATGCTGGGCACAGGGCAGGCGACAGGGGTTGCCTTCGGGCGAGGGCGCTCAACCTCGCCCGCCAAAAGTTTCTCGGAGAGGATGGGCAAAGCTCCGGCCATCCTCTGGTGGGACTGAACACCGGTGCAGCCTTTGAGCTCTATGGCCTGGGTTGACTCAAAGGCGCGCGAAAGAGTCCCCCGGATCTGACAGGCGGCACGAAAGGAAGCCGGATGACTGAAGCAATCTTTTGCAACGGGATCGATGCCCGCAGCGGGAATTACTTACCTGCACCGACCTTCGAAGAGTTGCTGGCTTCTATCCGCGGCGCGGATCCAGAGGGTATGAAACGGCTCAAGGAACATCATGGCAGAATCTCACAACAACAAGATCTCAGTCCGGTCGACGAGGTGGAGATCAGCAATCTGGGGAGCACAGGCTGGGGAGTCATCTTTGCCGAAGATGTTCAGCCCCAAGTTCGAGACTCCTTGATGCCCTTGTTAAAGAGGCGGCAAGAAGACGCCGGTTCCCTTTATCGGGAATTCTGGCGGGAAACGGGCCTGAAACGGGACCAAAGCAAAGAGGGCTTTCTGCTGCGCCATGGAGCAGAGAGAGCCGGGCCGGTGCAACCTGAGAATATGCCTTACTATTTGCTGCTGGTCGGCAGCCCCGAACAGATACCGTTCGAGTTTCAACATGAATTGGGCATCCAACACGCTGTGGGTCGCCTGTATTTCGAGAATAACGACCCCCAGCAATACGAGAATTATGCACGCACTGTTGAGGCAGCTGAGGAAAAAAGGACGAACCGGCGGCGGGCGGTATTCTTTGCTCCCCGCAACGCAGGGGATTACCATACGGAGAGATCTCTTGAGGATCTGGTCATGCCTTTGGCAGACAAGCTGGCTTCGCGGTACCCGGCGTGGACATTCGATCGCCTCTTCGCCGAAAGGGCAACCAAAAACCGTTTGAGCCGAGTTTTGGGAGGCAGCCAAACACCCGCCTTGCTTTTCACTGCCACTCACGGTATAGGCCTCCCAAGCTCCAGTGAGCACTTTGCTGCATATCAGGGTGCGCTTTTGTGCCAAGAGTGGCCTGGTCCCCGCTCTGCCTATGGATCCCTCTTGAAGTTCAGCTATTCCAGCAGGGATTTAGATACAGAGGCGGATCTGGACGGAATGATTGCGATTCACTTTGCCTGCTACAGTGCCGCAACGCCCGCCGACGACGACTTTGATACCCTGGCAGAGCCCTTTATCTCCTATCCCTTTGCATCGATCGCCTCCCTGCCCCAGAAACTACTCGGAGCCCCTGGAGGGAGCGCCTTGGCAGTGATCGGTCATGTGGATCGGGTCTTTCTCTGTTCGTTCTACAATCAAGAGATCCAAAGAGGCGAACGAATCGCATTCGAGCAATGCCTGGGGCGGCTGCTGCGAGGCTGCCGCGTTGGCTTTGCAATGGAACTCTTCAGCAATCGTTGGGCAGAATTAAGCGCCAAGTTGAGCAATCTGCACTTCGCTCAACGCAAGGGAAAGCGAATGGACGAACAACTTTTGGCTTCCACTTGGCTGGCGGCAAACGACGCTCGCAACTACATCCTGCTGGGAGACCCGGCAGTTCGGCTGTGTTGTGAAGAGTAGACCTCACCAAGTGCCAAAAGAGCAAAATGCCCAAACCGAACATGGTTGCGACGACTTGCTGCGGCCTGTAATCTGAACAACTCTGCTACTTTCGCGCTTCGCCCCGATAGAGATACCCCAGAAAGCGCGGAGATCTCGGCAGGTAATGGTTGTCGAGCTGGATGATTTCCAAGCCCGCTTCGCCCACAAGCTGCCGCATGTCGCGGTTGAGGTGGCATCCGTCGCCGATTCGTTTTTGCAGCGGGTTGAGGCGATGCTGCCAGGCGGCTACGGAGGGTTCGGGGCTGAGGCCGTGTTCGACGAAATGGAGCT
>JANQFM010000045.1 GCA_028277865.1 Acidobacteriota bacterium | reverse complement strand
GGTTGGCCATAAAGCTCCAGTTGTGCAGCTCCAGTACGCCGCCGGTGCGCATTTCGTAATGGGCATGGGTGTCGATAAAGCCGGGCAGGATGTACTTGCCGCTCACGTCCACGCTGTGGGCGCCTTGGGGCGGCGCCAGGTTGCGCCCCACCGCGGTGATGCGGTTGTCGGTCACCAGGATGTCGGCGTCCTCGATCACTTGGCCGTCATTCATGGTGATCGCGGTTGCGCCGCGCAGCAGGACCGTCCCCTGGGGAGTGTGGCGGGGGAATTCCAGCACCACTTCAAAGGATTCGACATTTTCGTCTTCTTCAAGGGCTTTCTTCTTCTCAGATTCCTCTTCTTCCCCTTCCTCTTCCCCTTCCTCTTCTTGGGAATCGCCTTCTGATTCGGCTGCCTCTGCCTCGCCCTCCTCGGCTTCTGCTTCGTCTTCTTTCTTCTCCTTCTTTTCCGGCTCGAAAGAGACGCTGTCAAAAGGCCTGCGGAAGAAGGTGGAGCCGACCGACCAGGTGATGGTCTTTCCTCCCTCGGCCCAGCCGTAGGAGTCGATGCCGACGTCGGTGAGGCGCTTGACGGGAACGGAAGGCCCGAAGACGCTCACCGAATTGGCGGCGCCGGTGGAAGGAGGGACGGTGACCAGGTAAAGCTGATGGGTGACGCGGGCCAGGGCCCATCGACCGTCGGGGCTGATCTTTGCATCCTGGGCGTTGGGCGGCTGAGGACGGTTGGGGTTCCGCTTACCGGTGACCTTGAGGTGAGTGCGGCGGTCGGTGCCGTCATAGCGCATCGAGACCAGCCCGTCGCTGGAGTAGAAGTAGATACGGTCTGCCTGAGGGCCGAAATGGGGGCTGTTCAGGCCGCGCGCCGGCACGATCAGGTTGGCGGCGCCTCCCTCAGAGGGGATCCAGAGCAAGTCGAGGGGGATACGCAGGCCACCGAACTCGCTGGGAGTCTGCGAACGCATCCAGGCATTGCCCCGCCGGGCCACGATGCGGCTGCCGTCGGGAGAGAAAACAGGATCGGTGTAAAAGGCGGCCGTGCCGGTGAGGCGCTGGGGCTGGCCGCTGCCGTCGGAGCGCATCTTCCAGATGTGGCCCTGGCTGTTGTAGTTCCAGGTGACGTAGGCGACCCACTGCCCGTCCGGCGACCAGGCGGGCTTGAACTCCCAGGACTCACCGCTGGTGAGGCGTTGGGGGCGCTTGTCTTCCAGGTTCATCAGATAAATGTTGGCCATGGACGAGAAGGCGATGCTTTTGGAATCGGGCGATTGCTTGGCGTCCAGGATGAGCCGGGAACGCACCGGGCCCTGATCGACACGGCGCTGAAAGTTGAGCAGCGGCCCGATGTCCAGTTCCACTGCAGCTTGAAAAGGGACTTCGCGCACCTGGCCTGAATCTACCTCGATGCGATGGATCTTGCCGTCGTAGCCGGCCACGATCTCGCTTCCGCCGGGCAGGAAGGCATAGCTGGGCAGCAGGTCGCGGCTGCCGATCGATTCCATGTCGTCGTGCTGGACGGGGTATTTGAGCCAGCGGTCCTGTCCCGAATCGAGGTTGCGGATGCGCAGGCCGGTTTCGGCTTCGAATCGGGTGCCATAAACCAAGTGGGTGCCGTCGGGCGAGAGCAGGGGCCGAAAAGCCCCGCCTTGGGCCTGGGTGATGCGGTCAGTGTCGCCGCTGCGCAGGTCGCGGCGGTAGATCTGCCATCCGAAGGACATCTGGTTGTAGACACCGAAGCTGTTGCTGCGGGCAAAGTAGAGGAATCGACCGTCAGGGGAGGCCTCGGCCCCCGCCCGGCGGCGCAATGACGAGCGTGGCGGCCCGGTTGGCGCATTATCCGAGCTGCCGGAGGCTTTGGTGACCTCGATTCCCGAACCGCCCTTGACGTGGTACATCCAGATGCTCAAGCCGCGCCGTCCGCCCCGCGTGACCAGGACATACTGGCTGTCCGACATCCAGGCTGGAGAGATGAGGGCGGTTCGATTTTCCTTACTCAGCTTGCGCGGGTCGCTGCCGTCGGTCTTGGCGATCCAAAGGTTGTCAGCGCCGTCCCTGTCGCTGATAAAGGCGATCCATTGCCCGTCCGGGGAAAAGCGCGGCTGGCTGTCGTAGGCCATGCCCTGGGTGATTCGAACCGCATCTCCCCCCTCAATTGGCAGGGTGTACAGGTCGCCCAGCAATTCGAAAACGATGGTCTTGCCGTCGGGTGAGGCATCCAGCGAAATCCAGGTCGCCTCATCGGTCGAAAACTCGATGCGGCGCTCGGCTTTGAGCGGCAGATCCTTTTTCTTTTCCCCTTTCTTTTTCTTCTCGGCATCCTCTGCCTTGTCTTCCTGGCTGTGGGCCAAGGCGGGTGTGCCCAGCCCCAGCCCCAACAGCAATCCCCACTGCAGCGCAAACAGCAAGCCTCTTTGAATCATTGCCTTCCTCCTGATTCTCCGTTCTATGTTCAGACCGCCCATTCTCCAGCATGTTACTCGAAACTCGGATCTATTTCGGCCTTCCTTTCAAATTAAGCGGCATCTTTCAGGTATTGGACGCATGGCCGACTCCAAATGTTTGGCAAATCTGGCTCTGTTGCCCTGCTGAGACGATTGCTCTAGTCTTCCAATCCATGCGAGTCATTGGCGGTCGCTACCGGGGCAGGCGTCTGGCGACGGTTCGTGCAAACGTCCGTCCCACTGGCGACCGCCTGCGAGAATCGCTTTTCGATATCCTGGGCGCTGGGGTGGAAGGCTCTTCATGGTTGGACGGCTTTGCCGGAAGCGGCGCCGTCGGAATCGAGGCCCTGAGCCGGGGCGCAGCCCATGTGACCTTCAACGACCGCAATGCGGCGGCTCTGCGGCTGCTGCGAAAAAACCTCGGGCTTTGCGCCATTGAAGAGGGATTCGAAGTCCACCGAAAAGACATTTTCGTCTTGTTGCGCCAACTGCGCCATCCAAAGCGTTTCGACTTCGTCTTCCTCGACCCCCCTTACGATTTCGGGCGGCACGTCAAATTGCTCGACCGGACAGCAAAGTGCCCTCTGATTCAAGAAGGGGCGATGGTCATCCTGGAATCCCGGCGCAAATCCCCGTTGCCGGAAACTCCTGCCTCGCTGCAGCCTGTCCGGGAGATTCACGCCGGAAACAGCCGCCTGAGCTTTTACCGGCGGGATTAGTTGTCAGTTGTCAGTTTTTGGGAAGAGAGGTTGCCTCACGGTTTTCCACGCAGAGGAGAAGGCAGTAGAGGTTCCTCCACCATCACCCAGCCCTCATCGCTAGCCTCTGCCAGTTGACAACTGACAATTGCTACTCACGTCCACCCCCGCAGCTCCTGATAGGGCTCGAAGATGCCTTTCTTCTTGAGCCGGCGACGGATCCGTTCCAGGGCGGACAGCATGCGGCTGCGAAGGGTCGAATAGGACAGCCCCAGTTCCAGGCAGACATCCTGGATGGGCTGGATCTCAGGGCCGTAATAGCAGTCCAGGGCCACCTGCAGCTTAGGCGGCAGCTCCTTGATGGCTTGGTCGATCTCGCTCCAAACCAGCTTGCGCAAGCGGGATTCCTCCATCCGCACCAAAGTGGTCAACGGCGACGGCGGTGGAGCCAAGGGAGGGTAGCTGCCAAATCCGTTTTCCTTCTTGCTGCGCCTGCGCCGGTATAGATCGACCGTCGTGGACCACACCACCTTGCGAATGAAGCGATAGCCCTCGCCGCTGCTGCGGCTTTGAGATCCGAAGCGCAGAATCCGCAGGTAGGCCTCCTGCATGACGTCATCAATGAGGGCGTCATCCCGGAAGACGGTCGAAATGATCGAACGCAGGGTCTTTTCGTTCTCCTTCCAAAGGCGTTCCAGCATAAAAATCTGTAACGCTCTTCGCAAAAATGGCAGGAGCAACGTATGTAGTTATATGAGGAATCGGCAATTAGGCAGCAAGTATAACCAGGCAAGTTTGGAGATGTCAACCGATTTGAAGCCGCAGCCGGACGAAAGGCTTTGCCGCCTGCGCAATCGCTTTGCGGTCTTGCTGGCGACTTCCCGGCGTCATCTGAGCAAGGTGGAGTTCTCGCAGCTCGTGCACATGCAAGGCAAAGGAGACCTTTGGCTGCTAACCCGTCCCGCGGTCACAGCCCAGCAACGCCAATTGGCCCGCCAGCTTCATTGGAACCTGGAGGAGCTTTTGAAGGTACTGGATGAAACGGATTTCCCCCGCTCCGGCTTCCGGGAGGCCTGTCAGAGATACCGACAGGTTTTCGGCGGCTAACTCCAAGACTGCTCACTTAAGCGTGCTGGAAGCAATGGAGGCCACGTGCCGGGCTTGTCCCGGCCGGGCCGTGTTTAGTGACCAGACCCGCTTCAATAATCGCTATCGCCACCACGGAGCTTGACTCCGTGGAGCGATGTTTCATGGCCTTGTCCTTGCAGAGCGGAATTCTTGTGGCGGCGTTGTTCCTGTAGACTCGGTCCCATGCCCGATCACTGGCAACCGCCTGATCACTGGCGGCGCATCACGGCCATCGACGCGCACACCGCCGGCGAGCCGTTGCGGGTCATCACCTCGGGATTCCCGCAGCTTTCCGGCAAGACCATCCTCGAAAAACGCCGTCAGGCCCGCCGGCACCACGACCATCTGCGCCGAGCCCTGATGTGGGAGCCGCGGGGGCATTCAGACATGTACGGCTGCATCCTGACCGAGCCTGAACGCGAGGACGGCGATGTGGGAGTCCTTTTCCTGCACAACGATGGATTCAGCACCATGTGCGGGCACGGCATCATCGGGCTGGTCAAGGTGGGCATCGAATGCGGGCTGCTGAATGCCTCGGGGCGGCGGCCTGTCATTCGCATCGACACTCCCGCCGGACGGGTCACTGCCCGCGCTCAGATCGAGCAAGGACGGGTGGAACTGGTCTCCTTCCTCAACGTGGCCTCCTTCCTGCTTGAGAAAGATCTCGAAGTAGAGGTTCCCCAACTGGGGCGGATCCGTTGCGATATCGCCTTCGGAGGCGCTTTTTACGCTTACCTGGAGGCTGAGTCGGTTGGGCTCGAAATCCGCCCTGCCAACTGCTCCCGCATCGTCGACCTGGGGAGGCGCATCAAACAGGCAATCTCGTCGCAGTACACAATTGTCCATCCCGACGGAAACCCAGATCTGAATTTCTTATACGGGACGATCTTCGTGCAGGGTCCGACAGGTGCTGGGCCGGTGCACAGCCGCAATGTGTGCGTTTTTGCCGATGGCGAGGTGGACCGCTCTCCGACCGGAACAGGCGTTAGCGGACGCGCCGCCATCCACCATGTGCAAGGCGAACTGGAAGGCGGACGCTGGATCACCATCGAAAGCCTGATCGGAACCAGCTTTGACGTCCGGGTGGCTGAGACGATCAGCCTGGCAGGCCGTCCCGCTATCGTCCCCGAGGTACGCGGCAGGGCGCATATCACCGGACGTCACGAATTCCTGATCGACCCCCAGGATCCCCTGGGGGAAGGTTTCCTGCTGCGTTGAATGGAGGTCGCCCAAAGGCAAGTCTGCCGTCCTAACGGTTGACTAAGCCGCTTCGCTCGAAGGCGGCTCCACAGCAGAGAGCCCGTGAGAAATCCGGGTCAAGGCCGTTGAATGGCTCCCGATGGCTGCGGCTGCGATTCGGCTCGGCGGGCGATTTCCCCGAGGAGATTCCTGAAGATGAGGGCATGCAGCGGGTAGATCAAATACCAGTAGGCAAGGCCGGCCAGCCCGACGGGGTCGAATATGGCTGTCTGCCGGATTGCGGACCCGCCCTTCTGCGAACTCACTTCGAATTGCAGCCAGGCTCTCCCCGGCAGTTTCATCTCGGCGCTGAGGCGCAGCAGGCGGTTGGGCGAATATTCCTCGATGCGCCACCAATCCAGGGTGTCGCCGACCTTCAGATCCTCGGGGCTGCGGCGCCCGCGCCTCATGCCGACGCCTCCCATGAGCAGGTCGAAGAAGCCACGCAGCCTCCATAGCCAATTGCAGTAATACCAGCCGTTTTTGCCCCCGATGCAGCGAATCGGCGCAAAGGCTTGGGTTGGCCCGACGCTGACTTGAACCGTCCGTGAGTCGACCAGTCGCTTTCCAAAGCGCTGCCCTCCCCAGTTGGGCTGCTCTCCGGAGGCTGAGATGGCGTCCGACCATCGGGTGGAGGCGAACTCCCGATCCTCATTCCTGAGGGCCTCGGCAATTGCCTCGCCCACCCTGCCGGGCTGCAGGGAGAAAAACCGTCGGGTGTCATCTCGGCTCACGATGGTGGGATGGCGGATGCTGTCGATCAGTTTGCGGCCCACCCGGGCGTAAAGCGGCGTCACCAGCCCCAGCCAAAGACTGGAGAGGCGAGGGCTGAGCACCGGCACGGGGATCATGAAGCGCCGCAGTCCCCGCTGCCTGGCGTACTCCTGCATCAACTCGCCATAGTTCATCCGGTCGGCGCCTCCGATCTCGAAGATCCGGCTGCCGGCTGGTTTCAGGTTCAGGTGGACGGCTTGCTGGAGGTAAATGAGCAGATCCCTGATGCCGATCGGCTGGGCTTCGACGGAAACCCAGCGGGGAGTGATCATGACCGGCAGCTTTTCGACCAGGTCGCGGATCATTTCGAAGGAAAGGCTGCCCGAGCCGATGATGATGGAGGCCCGGAACTCGACAGTCTCCACGCCGGACGAACGCAAGATCTCGCCTAC
>JANQFM010000024.1 GCA_028277865.1 Acidobacteriota bacterium | reverse complement strand
CTCCAGGCATGAATGCCTTCCGGGAAAGCCCGCTGAAGCAGACTGCAGAACCTGGATAGAAGCTTATGTTAGCTCCTGCTCGAAGACATGTGGAAATTCGAGAATTTGATCCGACAGCGAATAGCGATGGGAGAGGGGTTCGACGCGGCGCTAAAAGAGCAAGCCGGATGCCCAATGATAATCCCAACCCCTGGACACACGAAAACAGGCCAGGACCAATCTCCTGCCTACAGCCTTCCGGCCTTGAGGCGCTGCCTCGCTGGCGGTTACGGAGCGCCGGTGATCAGGCCCGACAGTTTGCGGTTACGCAGCAGGCGCTGGAAATCCGCGATCTGCTTTTCGAGCAGCTCGTCGAAGGCAATCTGCTGATCCTTCAATCTGCCCTGGAGCAGCCGATGGACCTCGTGCTGCTGGTCGGTGGGCGGAAAGTCTCCCACCGCCACTCCGCCGGCCAGGTAAACCAGTCGGCCGCTCAACCTCATGGGCCAGCGAATGGCGTCCTGCCCCGTGCCGGTCAGCTTGAGCTGAATCAGGTTCCCCTCGATTGCGATGAGCAGCTCGTCCAATTGGCCGGCAGCCTGGACCACCTCCTCCTTTTCGTCGTCGCCGTTTAGCAATTCCTTCAAGTCATAGATCTGGCGGCGGATTCGCTCGATTCGGTTGATGAGCTCGGCTGTGGCATTCAGATCGAGGCGGATTTCCTCAAGCAAGTCGGTTTGGGCGCGGATGTCCTCCTCGGTTCCTTCTGTGTTGGGATCCTTGATCACCTCGAGTTCTTGGGAGTGCTCTTCGCCTCCAGCCACCAGAGTCACCTGATATCGGCCCGGTCGCACCAGGACCGAAAGGCGTTGGCCTTCCATCGATCGGGTGCGATCCTTGCTCAAAGGCACCCAGTCGGCGTGCAGGGGCGCGGTACGGGGCTTGATCTCCGTGGAGGGTTCGCCTTGCAGGTTCCACCAGACACGATTGATCCCTGCGTGCAGAGACTTTTCGAGGTCCTTGCCCTTCAGGGTCCGGACTGTTTGGCCTGCGGCGTCTGAAATGCGAATCTCGACCTCGCCTTCAGGCTGTTCTTTCAGCCAGAAGTGAATCGATGCGCCATAGGGCGGATTGTCCCCTGCTGAGGGATCCGTCCAGGCCGCCATCGGCTCCGTGATGGGCCGCAGGCGATAGACGGGACGTGGCTTGAAAAGATGGGCCGAGGATCGGGTCACTTCGTCGCTGAGCTGCTGCAGGGGCGTCAGGTCGTCCAGGATCCAGAATCCGCGCCCGTAGGTTCCCACCACCAGGTCGTTGAAATGCTCCTGCACGGCGATCCAGTACATGGGCGCCGGCGGAAGGTTGTTCTGAAGGGGCTGCCACCGCTCCCCATCGTCGAAGGAAACGTAAAGTGCGTTTTCAGTGCCCAGGTAGAGCAGCCCGGGCCTCACCGGGTCTTCGCGGATGTTGCGGGCGTAGGAAAGCGGGCTGTCGGAGACGCCGTCGCTGATGCGGGCCCAGCTTTGGCCGTAATCCTCGGTCTTGTAGACGTGAGGCTCGAAGTTGCCCACTTGATGAAAGTCCACCGTGATGTAGGCCTTGCCCGCCGACCACTTGGAAGCGTCGATGTTGCGTACCGTCCCCAGGGGCGGCAGCCCGGGGATGTTGGCTGTCAAGTCAGCCCAGCTCTTCCCGCCGTCGCGGCTCAGGTGCACCAAGCCGTCGTTTGTGCCCGCCCAGAGCAGGCCTGCTTCGACAGGCGATTCGTCCAGGGCGTAGACCACGCAGCAGTACTCGACTCCGATGTTGTCCGGCGTCAGGCCTCCTGAGATCCCCTGCTTGGACTTGTCGTTGCTGCTCAGGTCGGGGCTGATGACCTGCCAGCTCTGCCCTCCGTTGGTGGTGCGGTGCACGTACTGGCTGGAGACGTAGACCGTGTTGTTATCGTGCGGGGAGATGAGCAAGGGGAAAGTCCACTGAAAGCGGTACTTCAGATCCTTGGCCGGCCAGCCGGCAGTGGCTTCGGGCCACACTTCCACATGTCGGAACTGACGGGTGCGCTCGTTGTAGCGCACCACGATGCCGCCCACCGGCCCCCAGCCTGAAGTGCTCGACCAAATGATGTCGGGATCCACCGGATCGGGCGTGGCGAACCCGCTTTCGCCGCCGCCCACCGAGTGCCACATGCCTCGAGGAATGCCGCTGGCGCCGAACTCGGAAGCCAGCCTGCTGTTGCTGGGACCCCTCATGGAAGGGCCGTCCTGGCGGTTGCCGTAGACGTTGTAGGGGATCTTGCTGTCCACCGTCACATGGTAGAGCTGGGCCACCGGAAGTTGGACGCGCATCCAAGACCTGCCCCGGTTCTCGGAGATGGAAAGCCCGCCGTCATGGCCGATGATCATGCGGTCGGCGTTGCCCGGGTCGATCCACATGTCGTGGTGGTCATAGCCCGGCGCCGAGGGGAACTGCTGGACTTCGGAGGTGGCGCCGCCGTCCAGGCTGACGCTGTACCCGGCAGCCATGAAGTAAACCTCGTCGGCATCGTCGGGAGAGGCCGCGCAGCGCGAATAATAGGCGGTACGGCCGGCCAGGTGGTGGTTGTGGCTGACCAGATTCCACTTTTCGCCCCCGTCATCCGAGCGCCACAGTTCCCCGTTGTCCGTCTCCTCTCCATGCCAGGGGACTCCGTCCCCCGTCTCGATGAGCGCGTAAAGGCGGTTGGAGTCGCGCGGCGTCATGCATACGGCGACCTTGCCGACAGGGCGTTCCGGCAGCCCGTTGCCCTCCAGCTTCTTCCAGTTGTCGCCGCCGTCGCGAGAGACGTAAAGGCCGCTTCCCGGACCTCCGCTTTCGCGCGTCCAGGTCCGGATCTTGAGCTGCCACATTCCGGCGAAAAGGACGCGAGGGTTGTTGGGATCCATGACCAGATCCGAGGCGCCCGTCTCCTCGTCCGCGAAGAGCACCCGCTCCCAGGCTTTGCCGCCGTCCTTGCTGCGGTAGATGCCGCGCTCCTGCTGAGGGGCGTAGCCGTGCCCCAAAGCGGCCACATAGACGATGTCGGGATTGTAAGGATGGATGATGATGCGCGCGATGCGCCCTGTTTTCTCCAGGCCCATGCGCTGCCAGGTCTTGCCGCCGTCCCCCGAGCGGTAGACGCCGTCGCCGATCGAGACGTTGGAGCGGATGAAGGACTCCCCCGTCCCGGCCCAGACGATTTGAGAATCCGACGGGGCTACGGCCAGCGCTCCAATGGAGTGGACGGCCTGGTCGTCGAAAACCGGTTCCCAGCTCAGCCCGGCATCGCCGGTCTTCCAGATTCCGCCGCTGGCCGCGCCCGCGTAGTAGGTACTCCGGTCGCCGGAGACTCCGGCGACGGTGCTGATGCGGTTGCCGACCGGTCCGATATGACGGTATTTGAGCTGAGAGTATTGCTGCGGCGAAATCTCCTGGGCACAGATGGCCCCGACCGAAGCGAAGAAAGCAAAGGCTGCTGAAATCAACTGTCTGGACATGGTGAAATCCTCCCCTCTTGAGGCTGCAGTGCCTCTCTGAAGCGGGATTCTATTGCCCTGCGGGGCATTGGTCCAGGAGAAGGGGCCGTTTCTCGAGTTTCGATTCCGCTGAAAAACACAGAGCCGCGGGGTTCCGGGCTCCAGGTTCCAGATCGCCGAAGACCGGGAGCGCCCGCATCTTGCGGGCTTCCGGAGTCCGGATCCGCTTTAGAGGTCAAGGACCAATCGCAGGCCTTTTTCGACCGCCGACAGTTGCTGGGCCGGCAGTTTGCCCGAGCGCTCCAGGAAATCAGGACGGAGAACCTTCTGGACGTCATAGACGTTGGCGACGGACACTTTGGGGAGGCCTGTGGAACGCCGATGCAGCCGGACGCAGCCTGGCAGGCCTTCCAGATGGAGGCGGCTTGTCAGAGGAACAACCAGAAAGGATCTCACGCGAGGCTCCCGGACCCGATCCGTCTGGACGACCACGACCGGTCTGCGCTTATCCACCACCACCCACCAAACCTCGCCGCGGCTCGGCAAAAGAGTTTCACCACTCATCGTCGCCATACTCCGCCGCCATGCGCTGCTTCTGATAGGCTTTCCAGGCTTCTTCGTCCTCCGCAACATCCCAGCCGTGCTGATCGATGTAGCGGCGGGCCTGTTCTCGAACCTTTTCAGCCTGCAGAAGATCCGCCAGCAATCCTGAGCGAGTCAGACCTCGGCGTTTCGCTTCCTCATCAGCGAATGCGATCAGGTCAGCCGGCATAGAGATTCCGATTTTCATGACACCTCATGGTAGCCTACCTGGGAATACCTGGGTATGTCCTAAGTTCATTCTCTTGATATCTCGCTGAGCAACACAGGCTCCGGCAGCATCCCGTCCTCAGATCTGGCGGCGGATTTCGGCCCAGCTAGGCTCCTTGCCATACATCAGGATTCCCAAGGAGAAGATCTTGCCGGCGGCGCGGCGCATCAGGGTGATGGCGCCCAGCAGCAGGGCAACGGCCACAGGGAGCTCCCACCAT
>JANQFM010000007.1 GCA_028277865.1 Acidobacteriota bacterium | reverse complement strand
AAGGGCTCCCCAAGGAAGTCTTCAGCAGCAGTGGGACTGGGCGCTCAGCCAGTCGGATCTGCGCAACGCCGCGCAAGGATTCTGGGTGGGCTACAGCTTTCCCCGCCTGATGCGGGCAAACCGCTACATCTTTAGCGGAGGCGCCTGGACGAGCATCCACGCCGATTCGCTGATCGTCCGCGGCATCCCGCTGGAGGACTGGATCAGGCAAGACGGGCAACCTCAAGGCCAACGCCAAGCCCTTTCTCAAAACCTGCCCGACGCAAAGGCCCTGCTGCTCAAGCAGATCGCCGTCCTGTTCGCCTTTCCCGCAAGGCAGCCGAACCCATCCCGGATCGAGAGGGTCAAGATGGGAAACACGTCCCTGCATTTTGACCTGCAGGGACGCCCCTTGATCTGGCTGGGAGAGCAGGCTCAAGAGGAAAGCATCGACTGGCTGAGCCGCCACTACGACGGCAAACTGCCCGCCAAGGTCCGTGAACAGATGGTGACGGCGGCCGGGTTTCACGAACTGCCTGATCAGGTCATCCCCTTCATCGAGCGTGTCCTGCAGCAGGACGGCTCTGAAAAGGTCCGCGACGAGGCGGCCTCGGCGCTGCGCTGGCAACCGGACGAGCGTTCGGTGCGCCTGCTGGTTCAAACTGCCGACAAAGATGCATCCGAGCGGGTGCGCCGCGAAGCGGTGGAAGCCTTGGGATCCTTGCAGATGGACTCGGCCGAGACCGCCCTGATCGAGTTGTCGCGCAGCAGCGATTCGGCTCGATTGCGCCGTGAAGCGGCTGAAGGCCTGGGACGCAAGGGTACCCGTTCAGCCGCCCTGGCTTTGCGGGAGATTGCCTTCAACGATGCGGATCTGCGGGTTCAGCGCGAAGCGGTCGAATCGCTGCGCCGCTCTCCGCAGGATTTGGCTTTGGACGTCCTGTCGCAGGTCTTGCAGCAGCATCCCCAGGCGCGCGTGCGGCGCGAAGCGGTCGAGACGCTTGCAAAGTTCAAGTCGGACGCGGCCTTGGGCCTGATCCGGCAAACCCTTCATCAGGATCAGGAGGAATCCGTGCAAAGGGAGGCCATCGAATCGATAGGCCGATTTCCCGATGAGGTCAGCCTGCCTGAGCTGATCCGGACAGTCGAAAGCCATGCCTCGCGCTCGGTGCGCCGCGAAGCCGTGGAGCAGCTGGCACGCAAAGCGTCCAAGCAAGTGGTTGCCACCTTGCAGCAAGTGGCCGGCAGCGACGCAGACGAGCGGGTTCAACGCCAGGCCTTGGAATCTTTGATCGAGCTGGAAGACGGAGCCGGCACGGATGCAGTCATCAAAATAGCCCGATCCCACCCCAACTTGAGGCTGCGCAAGCTGGCCATCCGTGAACTGGGCGACAGCGACGACCCCAGGGCTCATCAAGCCTTGATCGAAATCGTTCGGGAGAGAATGAAGTAGGCGAGAGGGTTTCGCGCCAAGACGCCATGGGCGCAAAGGTCTTCTTCTGACTCATTTCGAACTTGGCGTCTTGGCGCGAAATACAGCTAGTCGCCGGCGTGGGCTTTGGCGGCGGCCAGGATGATGTCCGAGTGCAAGCGGACCCGGTAATCCGGATTGACGTAATGGAAGAGGACCTTGCCCTCCTTGCCCACCAGGAAGACCGCCGGGACCGGCAGGATGTGGTGCTTGGCACCTGAATGCTCCTCCAAGTCGATGTTGTAGCCCTTCAAGCGTTCCACCATCGAATCGTCGACCCGGAAGGCAAGTCCGAATGCTTGAATTGCTTCTGCTTGGCTATCGGACACCAGCGTGTATTTGACGCTGTTTCTTTCCTCAGTCGGGGGCAGCTTTTCGGGCTTGTCCGGACTGACGGCGATGATCTGGTATCCCAGTTCCAGCAACTGAGGCTCGATCTCTTGCAGTTGACCCAACTGCTTGTTGCAGTACGGTCACCAGCCTCCCCGGTAGAAGATCAGCAGCGAAGGCTTGCCGGCAAGCGCCTTTTGCAGATCAAAGCTTTCGCCTGAAGAAGTCTTCAATTCGACTGCCGGAACCTGCGATCCGATCAACAGCGGCCGCACTTGCTGAGCCGAATCGGCAACCTCCCCGGCCAAGCCGGTCAAGGCCATCATCAGCAGTGCCGGCCCCAGCGCGAAAAGAACAGATTTCCTTGTCAACATCCGCCCTCCCTAATTTGATGTTTTTGATTTCCTCGTGAGGTCCAGACCATTCAAAGACCGGTCCAAAAAGCTAGCACACAAAGGGTTGATGTGTAAAATCGAGAGGCTGTCCGGAGGCCGCCCTATTGGCATTCGCAAGCGCCTGCCGCCGTCCACTTTTTCACGCAGAGACGCAGAGGCGCAGAGGAGGGGAACGAGAGAAAGAGCAGATTCCGAAAAGATTGAAAGGTAATCTTTCTTTCTCCTCTCCTCTTTTTCCTCTGCGTCTCTGCGCCTCTGCGTGAAGCCTCCCGTAACCATTCCAGCGCCTCGCTTTAGAAAGGAGTCGTCAGAGCAAGAACCCCAAATGAAAGGAATGGGCATGAGAAAGCAGGCACAGGACGGGAACAAGAGCTTCAGGTGGCTGATGAT
>JANQFM010001101.1 GCA_028277865.1 Acidobacteriota bacterium | reverse complement strand
CCCGGCCAGGAGTCAAGGGCTCGAGGAGCGGTATGGGGGGCTTCACTCTTCTTGAGCTGCTGATTGTCTTCGCCATCATAGGGATTATTGCGGCACTGGCCATCCCCAACCTGAGCCAGTCCACCAAAGCAGCCAACGAAGCCAACGCCATCTCCTACATGCGCAGCTGGTCAGCCGCTCAGGAGATCTACAAGCAACAATTTGGAGCCTACGCTGATGCGGACCAGCAACTGGTGCTCCAGCAGATCATCGGCGTCTCGAACCCCGACCGCTTCGGGTACACCTTCAGCCTCGACAATCCTCCCGGCTCCACCAGCAACTGGTGGGGGCGGGGAGTCCCGGACAATCCCGGCGTATCCGGAGACCGCTACTTCTACATCGACTTCAGCGGGGTGATCCGCTATGCGGAGGGCGGTCCTGCCGGCCCCGGTTCGACACCGCTGGGAGAATAGCTGTACACCGACATGTTGCGGTTTGCTGGGCTGGCGTGTAGCCTGAGCAGCATGCCGCGAAGAATGGGACGGCGGTCCTTCAACCGAATGCTGTGGGGAGGCGCTGCTGTCGCCTCGCTCTCCAAGGCCGGCCGGGGGAGTCCAGCTGCTTCGCAAGCCGGATCCCAACTGCGGGTCGACGGGGAATGGCTCAACAAGACCCTGCAGCAGCTTTCCCGCTTCGGCCGCAACGATCTGGGTGGAGTGAGCCGGGTGGCCTACAGCCCGGAGGACGTCCAGGGGCGCGAATACGTTCAAGGGCTGATGAAGGATGCGGGACTGGACACCAGCATTGACGCGGCCGGAAATCTGGTGGGACGGCGCTCCGGTGGGCGATCCGGCCTGGCGCCCCTTTTGACCGGCTCTCACATCGACACGGTCCCCGAGGGTGGCAATTACGACGGCATCGTCGGTTCGCTGGCAGCCATCGAAGCCGCCCGCACCCTGAACAAGAACAACCTCTCCCTCGATCACCCCTTGGAAGTGATTATCTTTGCCAACGAGGAAGGGGGACAGGCGGGCGCCCGCGCCTTGTCGGGCCGCCTGATGCCGGAAGACCTCGACCGGCTCAGCCACAGCGGGATGACATTGCGCGAAGGCATTGCCGTCATCGGAGGCGATCCCCGCCGCCTGGACGAGGTGCGCCGCCTTCCCGGCCAAGTCTTCGCCTACCTGGAACTGCATGTCGAACAGGGCCCCGTGCTGTATTCAGAGGGGATCGACATCGGAGTCGTAGAGGGGATCGTGGGCATCCACCGCTGGATGGTGACGGTGCAAGGCTTCGCCAACCATGCCGGCACCACCCCCATGGACCGTCGCCAAGACGCCCTGCTGGCCGCCGCCCGCTTCATCGACGCCGTCCAAAAGGCTGTGACGGGAGTCGAAGGGCGCCAAGTCGGTACGGTGGGCTGGATCGAGGCTTCGCCGGGCGCACCGAACGTGGTGCCCGGACGGGTGCGTTTCACCTTGGAGATGCGAGACCTGGACTGGGACAAGATCGACCGCCTCTTTGTCCAGCTGGAGCAAACCGCTTCGCAGATCGGGCAGCAGACCGGAACCGAATTCACTTTCGAGGAGATCTACAACAACCCTCCCCGGCTGACTGACAGCAAGATTCAGCAGCTGATTTCCCAATCCGCGCGCGACCTGGGACTGTCCCGGCAATCCATGCCCAGCGGCGCCGGCCACGACGCCCAGAGCATTTCCCACATTGCTCCCGTGGGAATGATCTTCGTCCCCAGCCGAGACGGCATCAGCCATTCCGGGCGCGAATTCACCTCGCCCCAGGACGTCACCAACGGCGCAAATCTGCTGCTCCATTCCCTGATGGCCTTGGATCGGGCAGCCCTATGAGAGGCTGTTCCCGCAGCCGGCTTCAGCCCCCTGGACGTTGCTGCGCGATTTTCGCCGAGTGTGCCGGAGCCGAGGCTGAAGCCCAGAGAAAAGCCCGTTGAAAAACGGGCTCGCATCTGCCTGTGCATTCAGTCCCCAGCCCTGAAGGACTGGGCTAATAACCCGAAAGGCTGAAGGCTTTCGGGCAACCTGCTGAAGCAGGTGAAA
>JANQFM010001071.1 GCA_028277865.1 Acidobacteriota bacterium | reverse complement strand
GACGAGCCCCGCGAGGCCAGGCGCCGCCCTGGGTTCTCGGCAGCCCCTCTCTCTGGAACCCCGAAGTGGGTGAGATAAGGCAGCGCCGACGCCGACCTCGAAGTGCCCAGATTCGCAGACTTTATCTCTCCCTTTCAGGGATTTTTACGGGCGACTGGCTGCGACCCAGGGTTCCGCCCGGCCTCGCTCGGCTCGTCCGCTTAGAAGCGGGTGTGCTGTGCTAAAATCGACCTCACCATGCAACGGCGCGGGCAGGCAATGCGGCACGGAAAAGTCTGGACGGGAGTGGTCATCGATCAGGAAGAAGCCGAAGAGGAAGACTTCAGCTTCTGGTACGAGGGCCTTACGCCTGAACAACGCGTCGAGGCTGTTGAGGACTGCCTGCTCAGTTCCCTCAAGGCGAAGGGTATCCATGAAATCCCGCGATTACGAAGAGTTTATCGAGTCGTTGAATGCAAATGGGGTTAAATACCTTCTGATCGGAGCCCATGCCGTCGCCTTCCACGCCCGTCCCCGGGCGACCAAAGACCTGGACATCCTGATTGAGGCCAGCCAAGCCAATGCCCGCCGCGTTCTGGCCGCCATGCGCGATTTTTTCGGCGGCGTTGATCTGGGTTTCGAGGTTGAGGATTTGATCAATCCGAAGACCATAGTCCAACTTGGGGTTGCGCCGGTGCGGATCGACCTGCTTTCTTCCATGGTGTCGATCCAGGACTTCGAGGAAGCCTGGCAGCGGCGTGTGGATGCCAAGTACGGCGATGTGGACACCCACTACATCTCTCGGGAAGATCTAATCGCCGAAAAGGAAAAAACGGGGCGCGCTCAAGACAAGGCGGACGCCAAAACCCTTCGACGGGCCAAAGATCGACAGCATCGTTGAATGCGCCGAAGCGGAAGCCGATGACGGCCAATCAATCTCACTGAACTCAGTGCCTCTGTGGCCATCTTTATTGCTGCGGGTTGAGCAGAGCGGAGGAATGGATTAGCATCCCATCCGTGATCAAGCGACGATTCCTTGCCTGCCTTCTTCCCTTTCTTCTCTCCTCCCTGACCGCTCAGACTGCCAGGACGGTCATTCGGCAGGCATCCATTGCGGACGGAAGCGGCCAGCCGGCCTTCAAAGCCGACCTGGCCATCCAGGACGGCCGCATCACAGCCCTGGGGCAGGTTGAAGAGCAGCAGGGGGACCGGGTGATCCGGGCTCGAGGCAAGGTACTGGCGCCCGGATTCATCGACATCCACAACCACTCGCAGCAAGGGCTGCTGGAAAAGCCCCAGGCCGAAAGCCAAGTCTCGCAAGGGATCACCACTCTGGTTGTGGGTGCGGACGGCAGCGGGCCCTTTCCGCCGGCCGCCTACCGTCAGGAGCTGTCCCAAACGGGAACGGCTGTCAACGTGGCCCTGATGGCCGGTCACGGGACACTGCGCCGCATGGTGATGGGCGACGAATTCAAACGCCCGGCCGTCCCGCACGAAGTCCAGGCCATGAAAGCCCTTTTGCGGCTGACCTTTCAGCAAGGCGTCTTCGGGCTCTCCTCGGGGCTTGAATACGACCCCGGTTTTTACAGCCAAACCGACGAATTGGTCGAATTGGCCCGCGAGGCGGCTTCCTGGGGCGGCTTTTACATGTCGCACATCCGCGACGAGGAAGACGGATTCATCCAGGCTCTGGACGAGGCCATCGAAATCGGACGGCGGGCCCGCATCCCGGTGCAAATATCCCACATCAAGCTGGGAAACACACGCGTCTGGGGGCGTACCGAAGAGGTTTTTCAGAAGATGGCTTGGGCTGCCGCTGAAGGAGTGGACGTGCTGGCCGACTGCTACCCCTACGACGCCTGGGCCAGCGGCCTTTCCATCCTGGTTCCCAGCCGCCGTTTCAAGGACCGTCAGGAGATTGCCGAGGCCTTCGAGAAGATCGGAGGAGCCCACAATGTGCTGATCACCCGCTACGCCCCCGATCCAAGCTTCGAATTCAAGAATCTGACTCAGATTGCCAAGCAACGCGAGATCAGCGAGATCGATTTATTTATGGAAATGATGGGCAATGGCGGCGCTGGAATCGTGGGGCGTTCCATGAACCCCAAGGACGTGGAGAAATTCTATCGCCATCCCAAGGTCATGGTGGCCAGCGACGGGGGGATCGATTCGCGCCATCCCCGCATGAGCGGAACCTTCCCTCGAGTACTGGGCCGCTTCGTGCGTGAAAAGGGCTGGTTCAGCCTGGAAGAGGCCGTCCGCAAGATGACCTCCATGCCGGCCGCCCGGCTGCGGCTGAACGACCGGGGCCTCATCCGTGAGGGATTCCGGGCCGACTTGACCCTGTTCGATGCCGCCAAGGTCATCGACAATTCTGACTTCCAGAACCCCGACCGGCTCTCCAAAGGGATCGAGCTGGTGCTGGTCAACGGGGTGGCGGTGTGGGAAAAAGGAGAGGCGACGGGAGAGTTGCCGGGGATTCAGTTGGTCGCCAATTAGAGTTTCGCGCAAAGGCACAGAGCAAAGACCTGGGAAGAAAGGCTTTGCGGCTTGGCGTGCTTGGCGCGAAACGAAAGGTGCTGAAATGCGGAGAAGATGCGCAGCCCTGATTTGGATCGCCCTGACCGCTTCGCTGTGGGCCCAATCGCCCGTGCAGCGTTACAGGCAGGAGAATGCGGCCCGGATCCTGAAGGACTACGCAGAGCTGCTCTCCATTCCCAATGTGGCTTCGGACACGCCCAACATCCGCCGCAACGCCCACTACCTGCACGATGCCTTTGCCCGGCGGGGCGCCCGCATGGAACTGCTGGAATTGGACGGCGCCCCTCCCATCGTCTACGGCGAACTGATGGCGCCCGACGCCGACCGGACGCTGATCCTCTACGTCCACTACGACGGCCAGCCCGTCGATCCTTCCCAATGGACCAATCCGCCTTTCTCGCCGACGCTTTATTCGGGGTCGCTGGAAGACGGCGCCCACAAGATCAAGTGGCCCGAACCGGGGGACGAAATCGACCCTGAATGGCGCATCTATGCCCGCGGAGCGGGGGACGACAAGGCGCCCTTGCCCGCCATCCTGACGGCCCTGGACGCCCTGCAGTCCGCCAAGGTCCCCCTCACCTCCAACCTCAAGTTCTTTTTTGAAGGCGAGGAAGAGGCCGGATCCCCTCACCTGGGCCAATACCTGAAACGCTATGCCAACCGCCTGCAGGGGGACATCTGGCTGTTTTGCGACGGCCCGGTTCACCAAAGCCGACGCTCTCAACTGGTCTTCGGGGTGCGGGGAGTGGTGAGCATGGAGATCACCGTCTTCGGCGCCTCCCGATACCTGCACAGCGGGCATTACGGCAACTGGGCGCCCAATCCGGGCATGCTGCTGGCCGAACTCTTGGCCAGCATGAAGGACGAAAAAGGGAATGTGACCGTGCCAGGCTACTACGATTCGGTCATCCCTCTCAACGCTATCGAAAAGCAGTCGCTGGCAAGGATGCCGGCCTTCGACGACCAGCTGCGCGCCGAACTGGGGTTGGCGGCCACCGAAAACGGCAACCAGCCCTACATGGAACGCCTCCTCATCCCCTCGCTCAATGTGCGGGGGCTGCAAAGCGCCACGGCGGGTGCGACGGCCCGCAACATCATCCCCACCCAAGCCACCGCCTCGCTCGACCTGCGCCTTGTGCCCGGCAACGATCCACAGCACATGCTGGACCTGGTGGAG
>JANQFM010001009.1 GCA_028277865.1 Acidobacteriota bacterium | reverse complement strand
CGCCTGCTGAAAGAGCACCTCGAGAAGTTTCCCGACGACCCGGTGGCCCGCACCTATCTGGAACGCTGCCTTCAATTCGCCGCCTCGCCGCCTCCGCCCGATTGGGACGGCGTTTACATCCTGGAAAGCAAATGAGGGCAAACCCCCAAAGTAAGCGCGGAAAGGAGACCAAAGCGAGCTTCTCGCTTCGCGTTCTTTGCGGCTTTGCGCGAAACTCCCCAGTCCCTTCAACATGCGCTTTGAGGTGACCCTAGCTTCGGCGGGCAATTGCGCTGAGGCCGCGCCCTTCATCGGTCATCTTGACTGTGGTGCAGTACTGGTCCCAGGTCTGAAGCCCTTCGCCGGAGGACGGCTGAAGCATGGGGGCGGCCCGCAGCCTTTCCTCGGGGAAGTGCCCGCAGACATACTCGCCCAAAGTCACATTGGTGGGGCCAAAACGGTTGTGATACATGAAGTACTCCAGATCGTACCCCATCTCGCCCGCACTTTGGTAGCGGCGCGAAGCGTTCCTTTCCAGCGCCTTGAGGAGAATCTTCACCAACCCCTCGGGGAGGTCATTTCTTAAGGAGCGCGGGTCGGGGATCTTGAGGGATTTCACGTTTTCGATGGTGCGTTGCGGAGATTGGTCGAAAAAGAGGCGCTCGCCTGTCAGCAATTCATACATCACAATGCCCAGGGAAAAAAGGTCGGAACGGCGGTCCGTCCCTTCGAAGCGCGCCTGCTCGGGAGACAAGTAGGCCGCCTTGCCCATCAAAACCGACTTTTCCTGCTGCTCCATCACCCTGAGCGCCTTGGCGATGCCGAAGTCGGTGAGCTTTACCACGCCTTGAAAGTTGATCATGATGTTCCTGGGCGAAACATCCCGATGCACGATGTTCAGCACCCTGCCATTGCGGTCCCGTTTGTCGTGGGCATATTCCAGAGCCCGGCAGATCCGGCTGATGATGAAGGCGCCCAGATCGGGGTCCAGGGTCATCTTCTGTTCGACATGCTGCTTCATGAATCGCTGCAGGTCGATCCCATCGACGTATTCCAAAGCCATGAAGTACTGCCCTTCGGCCTTCCCCAGATGATAGACCTGAACGATGTTTTCGTGGACAAGGTCGGCCACGAGCTTGGCTTCGCCGATGAAGAGCCTTACAAATTCGCTGTTTTCGGAAAAGTCGGACAGGATCATCTTGATGGCGACGTCCTTCTTGAATCCTTCAGCACCAAGCTGGTAGGCTCGATAAATCGTGCCCATGCCGCCTGACGAAATCTTGGAATGGAGTTGGTATTTCTTGCTGTCGCTGAATTCGCCGACAAGAGAGTTGGGTTCAGCCATTGCGCTGTTACTCCTCAAGATGGGCCAGGATGAGCCACGCTTTTCACGGACTGTTTGTTGCCGCTTAGCATACATGGGTGAAATCTTGAAGATCAAGCTAGTGGGGTGTCTCAGAAGTTCCTCACCACATTCGGCGGCCCTAATTGCCGCTGGCTGCGTTGCGCCTCCTCGAAAGATTCCCGATATTGCTGCGTCGGCGCGCCTTGCCAGCGGCAATTATGGCCAGCCGACTGTGATAACGAACTTCTGAGAAACCCCACTAGGCCGTGAGGCCTTCAAGCCGGCAGGGGGGCAGGCGGAGCATTTGATGAGCAACCACTACCGCATGCGCTTGAAATTTTGGGGCGTCAGGGGATCGACACCGACGCCCGCGGCGGAAAACCTGGCCTATGGCGGAAATACGCCCTGCCTGGAAGTCCGATTTCCCGACAACCGGATCTTCGTTTTCGATGCCGGGACCGGGATCCGAAATTTGGGCTTGTCGCTGGGCGAGGAGTTCGGTTATCGGGATCTGTCGGTGAAGATCTTCCTGACCCACTTCCACTGGGACCACATTCAGGGGCTTCCTTTTTTCGAACCCCTTTACCATGAGGGCTGCAAAGCCGCTTTCTACGCCTTCAGCCCCCAGGCAAGCCTGCAGGAGATGTTGAAGGGCCAAATGAAAAGCCCCTACTTTCCGGTCGAATTCGAATTCATGGCGGCCCGCAAGGACTATGTCAACATGGGACAGGAGAGCATGCATTTCGGGGAAGTCTCCGTTCATCCATTTCCTCTTCATCATCCCCAGGGCGCCTTCGGCTACCGGATCGAATCGGGCAGTGCCGTCATCGTCTACGCCAGCGATTTGGAGCACGGGGACCCCAAGCTCGACAAGACCGTGCGCGAATACTCCGAGGGCGCCGACATCCTGATCTTTGACTCCCAATTCACCCCCCAGCAGTACCGCAACCATCAGGGCTGGGGCCACAGCACATGGCTGGAAGCGACCAAAGTGGCCCGCGACTCCAACGTAAAACGCCTGTTCCTTTTTCATCACCATCCTTCCCATGACGACAGGACCTTCTCCCGGTTGGTGGAAGAAGCCCGCGCCCACTTCGGCAATACCGACGGCGCCCGCGAGGGACAGGAGTTCGATCTTTGAGCCCCCCGCTTCGCTGCAAGGGGCTCACCAAATCAGGAAATTGAGATCGCCGGGGCAGGTTTCGTTCTTCCGGTTCAGGCCGAGGGATGGCTGTTTGTGCATTGCCTGTGGGTCTTACCCCAGGGGCAGAAGGTGGTCGGGCTGGGCAGCCGATTGATCCAGGCTTGCCGGGACCAGATGCGACAAGCCGACGCCATTGGCGTGGCGGCCATGGTGAGCGACGGGCAATGACAGGCTTCAATTGCAGTTGCCAGCTACTGACAACTGACAACTAAAAAAGGCTCCGGACGAATCCGGAGCCTTTTCAAGTGAGGAAAAATCCGGCGACGACCTACTTTCCCACACGGTCGCCCATGCAGTATCATCGGCGCTGGAGGGCTTAACTGCTGTGTTCGGAATGGGAACAGGTGGAACCCCTCCGCTGGAGTCACCGGAAACCTTAGAAATTCCAAAGAGCAAAGACTTGGCGCAAGGGGTGGACAAGACCCATCCAGTCAGCGGTCCAGGAATTGATTTGCTCTGCAAAAAATTCCAGGTCAAGCCTCACGGCCGATTAGTACAGGTCAGCTTCATCCGTTGCCGGACTTCCACACCCTGCCTATTAACCTCGTCGTCTTCGAGGGGCCTTCAGACCGAATAATCGGTGGGAGATCTCATCTTGGGAAGAGCTTCGCGCTTAGATGCATTCAGCGCTTATCTCTGCCGCACGTAACTACCCAGCGGTGCTCCTGGCGGAACAACTGGTGCATCAGAGGTGCGTCCAACCCGGTCCTCTCGTACTGAGGTCAGCCTCCCGCAAATCTCCTGCGCCCACAGCAGATAGGGACCGAACTGTCTCACGACGTTCTAAACCCAGCTCACGTACCGCTTTAATCGGCGAACAGCCGAACCCTTGGGACCTTCTTCAGCCCCAGGATGCGATGAGCCGACATCGAGGTGCCAAA
>JANQFM010000156.1 GCA_028277865.1 Acidobacteriota bacterium | reverse complement strand
GGGAGCGAGTCATAGCCGGGACTATGGCGAGCGAGCCGGGTGCCCGCGGCGCGGATTCAGGGGCGGCCGAATGCCAGCGTATTTACGGAAGGCAGTACTAAGCTCACAGGCTTTGCTTCCTCCTTTTTGATTCAGTTCATGCAAGCTGCGGGGTTTGTTCCTTTTGAACGCAAGAACAGCGAGAAGAGTATGCGGACAGATTCTGCGGGTTTCTAGGCGTTTGAAAACAATGTTTAGGCGGTTTTCTTCAGGAATGGCACTATCTCCATGAAGCGTGAAAACGGATTATGATGAGGACATGGCAGGGCGTTCCTCACTGGATGTGGGAATCGTTCTTTCCACCCTGGGCCTGATCCGGGGAGGGGTGGAGACACGGGCGGTCGAATTGGCCAGGGGGCTGCAGCAGCGCGGCCATGAGGTGACTCTGGTGGGCGGGCGCTGGCCTGGGCGTCCTTTGCCGGACGACATTCGCCTTTTGCCGGTTCGGCTGCTGAGGGTTCCCTGCGTCCCCCTGGATTCGAAGCACTGGCGGCATATCATGAACCGTCGCCCCGGCTGGCCGTCGCAGCTCCAGACTTTCACCTTCCGCTCCGCTTGCCTTCTTTCGCCAGCAGTACGACGTCTTATCGCCCAGGCTCAAGTGACTGTCACTCTGCTGGCCCGCGACTCGGTCTATGTCTCGGCTTGGAGAAAGCGCCGGGGCAAGCCCAACCTCTCCTACTACAACGGCGGCGGACGACGCTGGCTGGAGCGGGATCAATCCGTAGTCCGCGTGCTCAATCCCATGGTGCGGGAGAACAGCCCCCAGGTGGACGACTTCATCTTCCATGGGACCTTCCCGCCGGGAATCCCCTCGCAATTGCTCCAGCGACCCTTCCGGGTGCGTCCCCAAGCCAAGCGGCTGCTTTTCGTAGGGCGCCTGGAAGAGAGCAAAGGAGTCTTCGAACTGATCGCCATTTTCCAGCCCCTGGCCCAGCAGGATCCCCTCTTGGAGCTTCGCTTGGTCGGTGACGGTCCCCTGGGGCCGGAGATGCGAAAAAGGATTGCCCGTGCAGGACTCGAAAGCCGGGTCTCATTCGCGGGTGCCTTGTCGCCGCAGCAAGTCTGGACCGAGATGGCGCAAAGCGACCTGTTGGTTCTTCCCATGCTGCACGGCAACTTCCCCCTCACTCTGTTGGAATCCGAAGCCGCCGGACTGCCGGTCGTCAGCTCCGACCTGCCGGGCGTCCGAGGTGCGGTCAGCCCTGAAAGCCGTTTGCTGCCCGTCCCCGAGTGGGACCAATGGGTCGAATCCTTACGCCGTCTCATCCCCGATGCCCAGACCCGCCGCAAGATGTCCCAGGCCGGACAGAGTTGGGCGAAAGGCCACACCTGGGACCGATCCGTCGACAAGATGGAAGGCCTTCTTCGAAAAGCCGTCCGGCTTGGTAACTGAGGTCGCAAAAGGACGGCAAGAGCAAATTCACGCAGAGGCGCAGAGACGCAGAGGACGCAGAGAAGACAAAGATCAGCACCAATGGTTATTGCCTACCGGTGCATCGGGACGAGGAGTGGACTTTATCGACAGCCTCAAGATGCGGGCGCTCCCTGGTCGACGCCGGCTTGGGCATCAAATCAATTCCGTTCGAATCAAGCGTTGTGAAGTTGAGGCGGTTTTTTACGACGACAACCTTGACCAGTACCTATATTGGAAATAGACAGCAAGTACTGATAGGAGAAAGTATCCAAACCACATAATTGTCTTGTAGGAGAAGAGCCTTCGAATGGTCCTGCGACGACGCCTGCTCTTGCGTGCCATCTTTTCGATGACCATCATCCCCAGCCCAACGATGCTGAAAGTAGCTGCACCGGACAGAATTCCGCTGAATTTGGACTCGGTGTAAAACCAGACGACGGCGGATGTGACCAAAGCCTGAACAATCAACCACATAAACTGAGCCCAAACCGTCTGGTCCATATCTACAGCATAGCCCATCGGGAGCCCAAGCTGCCGGTTTTCTCCGGCTCAGCAGCCGCAGACCCCTCTGGCCAAGACTCAAAGAAAACCTCGCGCAAAGCCGCTAAGCGGCAGTGCAGGGAACCTCTCCAATCTGCTTTGCGCCCCCATTGTGACTTAGCGGCTTTGCGTGAGATCTCCTCCGCTATTCGATGATCGTGGGCGGAACCGCCGACTGCAGCGTCAAGCCGTTGGTGCCGAACAGCTCCTGTCCCACCAGTGGATGCGTCGAGCGGACCTCGATATAGCCTCCGGCCTGGCCTGCCGATTGCGGGACCAGCTCCACCAGCGTCCTGGCAAAGCGTCCGCCCGCTGCCAGCGTCTCTTGGGTCGATCCCGCCAGTTGGCCATCCAGGTTGAAGACTTCGATGGTCACCTGAGCCTCTTCGGTCCCCGGATTGAAGAGAGCCAGACCGGTGAAGAATTCTCCCAGGTTGGCCACATGCCCGAAGACGGCCCGGCGGAAGGTCTGGGCCTGAAGCGGCAAGGCGGCGGCGAAAGCCAGATTGTCCGGGTCGCCGAAGACCACGTCGCCCACCACCCCCGGCCCGTCGGCGACCACGGCCAGCGATCCCAGCAACGGAGTCGGGAACAGGGATCCGGCATCGGCTTCCAGGAATTCTCCCGGCGCCAAGTCCACCGTGACCGGATCCGGCGGCGATCCTTGGCCGGAGGACAAAATCACGTTCAAGGTGACACTGCGCGGGAATTCGGCGGTGTTGATAAGTTTGATGCTGGTGAAGATGCCTGCAAGGGAGGCCAGTTGAGCGGAATATGCCTCATTGACGCCGCTGCCAAGGGAGGCATTGAGGGCGATGACCGTGTTCTTGGCAGGCAGGCGGATCAACTCGAGTCCGACCACTCCCGGCCCCTCCGTCACCACTGCCTTGACATAGCCTTGAGGCTGTTCGCTGTCGAAGAACAGGTCCGTTACCGAACGGAACAAGACCCCCTTGGCAGGTATTTCCACCGAGGCGATCTGCGCGGGAAAAGGAGGCGGCGACAATCTGGGCTGGGCAGCCGACTGGCTGTCGACGATGCGCAAGTCGACCTTCACCGGTTCGTCGGAGGGATTGGCCAGGCTGAGCCAGGTTTGGGAATCCTCTCCCCGAAAGCCCGAATTGCCGTGATGCAGGCGGGTGAAGATGAGCTGGCGGGCATAAGTACCGAATGCCACCGCACCATCCAGGCGTTGCAGTCCAAAGTCGCCGAATTGAGTGAATGAGGCAACGAAGGGCGCCAACGGCGCCGTCTCGCCCGCCGGATCCACACTCAGTTCGACCCAACCCTCCTGGACGTCGCTGATTTCCAGCCCGAACAATTCACTGCCCAAACGGGCTAATTGCCGACTCGGGTCCAGGCTTTCGGCAGCGTTTGGATTGGTGGGGAATGCCGACTGCGTACCATCTGCCGACCAGGCGATGAAGGTCAGCCCAGAGGTGTCCTGAAAGATGTTGGCTGCTGCAAAAGCGGTGAATTCCTGGTCATTTCCCTGGTAAAAGGGAAAGTAAAGGTTGAACAACATCGGCACCAAGACTTCCTCCGAAACAGCATCGGCCGCCACCTGCCCGTCGGTCAGGCGAAGCGGATGGAATTGATGGGTCAGCCAGCGGCCCAACTGGCTGGCGTAAAGGGGGCTGTTGACATCGCCGCTTTGCCCGCCGGGCAGGATTTGCTGAGCCTGGATTCCAGCGGGATCCAGATCGCCTACGAAGCGCCGGGCCGAGCCGGAGCCGAACATGAACTCGTTGACGCCGTCGGCACGGGCGCTGTGGCGCGAGGCATCCACCGATTCGAAGCCGCCTGATCGGGCCACACCAGGCAATCCGTCGTCCAAGTCGGAGAAGCCCGCGGCATTGGGGACGTTGAATGGGGCGCCCAGAGGATGGTCGAAGACGATGCGGTGCAGGCGTCCCCAACGGTAGTCGTCTTGATTGGTCGAATTGGCAAATGCGGAGGCAAAGTCGTCCGAAGCCAACAGGGCCAGGGCATCCTGCAAGCTTGTCAGGATTAAGAAGTCTCGTGCGGTGTCGGCTGAGGCGATGCCTTCGGCCTGAAAGAAATCGACTCCCGAGGCGCCCACCCCCTGGTTGGTATCGAAGCCTTCCAGCAGGTGAAAAAGCGCCGACAGTGAACGTTCGCTGTCCGGTTCGGCTCCAGCCAGCCCAATGCGTTCCAAGGTGGCGTCGATGGTGTTGCGGATGAACTGCCCTCTCCACACCGAGTAGATGGTGGCGGCTACGCTGGCGTCGGCTTCGCTTTGCGAGACCGGGGTTCGCCCGACGGCCTCCGGATCATCTGCGGGATCGAAGCCGCCATCGATTCCTGTTGGAGTGCTGAAGTCCCAGTCGTCAAGGCGCTGAACGGCTTCCTGCATCGGCACGGTGAAAAAACCGGACAGAGCATCGCTGTCTTGAGCATTGTCCAGAGCCTGAGAAATGAAAGGGACCAGTTGCTGGGGGTCCAGCAGTTGGCTGTTTTGCTGAATGCTGCGCAATTCGTCCAAGTCGATCAGGTTGTCTCCTGAATTCAGGAAGCCTTCGATGAGGCGATGGATGCGACCGATGCGCAGGCTGGTGTAGCCCGGGCTGAGGTAGAAGATGCCTCCGCCAGGGCGCAGCAAGTTGAAGGCGTTGTTGTCCAAAGTGGTTCCCGCCGGATCATTGTTGGCATTGGCGATAAAACCTTGAGCAGGGTTGACGACTTGAGGCATTTCGGCGAAGGGCAGGATTTCAAAGGGAATGGCCTGGCCCGCCGGGGGATTTCCGGGATCTGCCAGGGGGATCCATTCGTGATTGAGGGCGCCTGTTCCGTCGCGCACCAAGAAGGGAGGAATGCCGCCGTCCACCGCCCCCGCCTGCAAATCCTCGCGCAAAGGCATTTCGGCGCTGGTGAAGTAGGCGATGTTGCCTTCCACGTCGGCATATCCCCAGTTCTGGGAGCCGACGTCAAAGAATTGCAGGGCTTCACGGAAGTCCCGCAGGTTGCGTGCGCGGGCCATGCGGAAGAAAGCCTCGCCCTCGCGGGTGGCGTAAAAGCCGGTGTACTGGACGCTGAGCCCGGTGGCCGTCAAGCCGATCAGATCGGGCGTGGCGGCCGCCACCACGGGTCCGTGCCGGGGGACGATGATGGTGCAGCCGCCCTCCAAGGGTCCGATGAAGGCCTGTTGGATGTCGTCGTCCGTCCCGTTGCCGACCTGGTTGAACATGTAGGTTTGGGGAATCAGCTCGACTTCTTCGGTTTCGCCTTGAAAGCGCGATGCGGTGATTGTGAGGCCCAAGAGGACGCATCCGCTCACGGGGTCCGCCGCCGGCCCCAACTCCAGTTCCTCGCTGAAGAAGTCGGTCACATCCATGGGATTGACTGTAGAGCCCCAACAGATTCGGTCATTGCAGCCCTGAACGAAGCTGGGTGCGCCCGGGAAGGTGACGCCCGCCACGTTCATCGGCCCCAGCACCGGGTCGCTGCTCACTCGAAGGTGAGCCTCGTAGAAGATGGAAGGAGTGCCCAGGGAAAGGTGGGGGTCATTGGCCAAAAGGGCATTGCCGGTGGCGCTCTTGTCCGGGGAGACGATCCACCAGTTGCTGCCTGCAGCGCGTCGTTCAGCACTGAATCGGTCCTTCAGGCCAGCCTTTCTGAGCCGCCCCAGGTAATCGCGGATCAACTGTGCGGTTTGAGGCGCTATCGAACCCTTGAGCCTGGGCGGCTTGACTGGGACGCGCAGGCCTGCGCTTTGAGGGTTGGGCGGAATTGATACGGAAGGGTCGAAGGGGGCGCTGCGAAAGAGATCCTCTGTGAACAGGGCCTGTCCATCGAATCCGCCGCTTTGACCCGCACTGACATAGGCGTCCAGGACCAGGGAGCGTTCGGTGTCATCGAGGTCGAAGGAGAGCCCGAAGGCCAGGCCCTTGGCCACGGTCAGGGAGTCGACAGCGGTCCAGGCAGGAATCGATGTCAATTCCAGGGCGGCGTATTCGGGAGGCAGAGGGTTGCCTTGGGCGAGATAGGCGTTGACCCCGTCGGCGTAGGCTTGGAGGACAAGCTGTGAATTGGGAGGATAGGCATCCCAGGAAAGCTCGGCAGCCCGTCGAAGCCCCAGGGTTCGCAACTGGATGTCCTGGTTGATGAAGAACCCGCCGCCCAGGAGTTCGGCCACCGTCCCGCTGAAAAAGCGGCGCGACTCGTCCATCTGGAAAAGCCGGTCGCGGGCATGCAGGTAGCCCAGCACGAAATTGCCGTCGTGGTCGTTTTGGGCAAAGACATGCGGAACCCCGTCCGAGTCCTGGACCACCCGGACGGCGGCCCACAGCCTGTCCACTTCTTGTGGAGTGATAACCAGGGCACGGCTTTTTTCTTCCAAGTTGATCCAGATGAGGGCGGCGCACAAAGCGAACAATACGGAGAGAACCAAGATCCTTCTGGGCATTGAGCCTCCTTAGTCAACGACCTGTTTTCAATGATCGAATCATCTTAGCACCTGGTGCGTGGCGGACCTCAAGTCAAGAAAGGGCCGCTCCGAGAGCGCCTCCACGGAACAGGGAGGAAGGGGAAGATATGGAAATCCTCGGCCTTCCGGCCCTCTTCCTTGTTCCGTGTTCCCTGTTGCATGTTCCATCCAATCGGCAGCCACACACAGAATAGGCCAAAGCCTGTTTGGCACGACGTGCCGGGAGGACATGCCAAGAACAGAATTCTGAGCGAAGGATTTCATTCCCGTATGGGTTGTGCGATGATCCAGAACGGGCTGAGCACAAGCTGGGAGGACAGGGAATGATCTCTTATCGACGCTTCATCTTGGGACTGGCATTCGGCATCGCCTGCGCTTCTTGCTCCTCGCCGCCGCCGACGCCTTTCGAGATTGTCGAAGCCACCATTGCAGAGATTCAGCAGGCTATTCGCTCAGGGCGCACGACTTGCCGGCACGTAGTCCAGGCCCATCTGGACCGCATCCGGGCCTACGACAAGCCCACGGGCCTCAACGCCATCACGGTCATCAACCCCAAGGCCTTGGAGCGCGCCGATGAGATCGATGCCGCCCTGGCGCAAGGACAGCAGCCGGGTCCGCTCTTTTGCGCTCCCCTGCTGGTCAAGGACAACTTCGACACTCACGACCTGCCCACTACGGGAGGTTCGATCGCGCTGAAAAACAGCCTCCCGCCCGACGACGCCTTCATGGTCCGGCGAATCCGCCAAGCGGACGCCATTATCGTAGCCAAGACCAACATGGCCGAATGGGCCTTCAGCCCCCGGCGCACCGAGAGCTCCTCCTTCGGCATTACGGCCAACGCCTATGCGCTGGACCGGGTTCCGGCGGGCTCCTCGGGAGGCACCGCTTCGGGCGTGGCGGCCAGCTTCGGAGTGGCGGGGCTGGGCAGCGATACTGGGAATTCGATCCGAGGGCCGTCCTCGCACCTGGCCCTGTTCGGAATCCGGTCCACCATCGGCCTGACCAGCCGCGACGGGATCATCCCTCTGGCCTTCGATCGCGACATCGCCGGCCCCATGGCGCGTACGGTGGAAGACGGTGCCCGCATTTTCAACGTGGTCGTCGGCTACGACCCCAACGATCCCTTCACGGAAGAGGGGGTGGGCGAAGACGACTACCTGGCCTTTCTGCAAAAGGACGGTCTGAAAGGGGCCCGAATCGGAGTGCTGCGGGCACTGGTGGACACTGAGGACGCCGACCCTGAGGTGACCGCCCTGTTCAACAAAGCTGTCGAAGACATGCGTGCCGCCGGCGCCGAGATCGTGGACCCGGTCGAAGTCGAGGATTTCAAGAACCATGTCGAAGACCGGGGATTCTGCCAGCGCTTCCGCTACGACATGTACGTCTACCTGCAATCGCTGGGGGACAAGGCGCCCATCAAAGACGTAATGGAAGTCCAGCAGTCGGGGCAGCATTCCGAGTACGTCAAGGGAATCCTGGAATTCTTCGGCAGGCAAGCCCTGGATGTGCCTCCTGAAAAGTGGGATCCGCCTTGCCTCCCTTACCTGGAAAACCCCAAGCGCAAGGCTTTCCTGGATGCCGTTACCTCGGCCATGGACCAGGCACAGGTCGAAGTGCTGGTCTACCCCACCTGGACCAATCCGCCCGCTCACCTGGACAAGCCTCGAGATGAATACAAGGGGGACAACAGCCAATTGGTGGCGCCGGCCACCGGCATGCCGGCCGCCAGCGTCCCCATGGGCTACAGCTACTCCAACCTGCCCGCCGGATTGCAGATCCTGGCCCGGCGCTACGACGAGGGAACCATCTTCAAGATCGCCTACGCCTACGAGCAGGCTACCCGCCACCGCCATCCGCCGAAGGGGTTCCCGGAGGTTTCGCCCAAAGACACAAGAGTGGCACAATAGAAGAGAGCCAGGCGTTGATCGGAAACTCCGCAAACTCTCGAAAGTCTGGCGAGTCAGTGTTTCTTCGATGCAGGATTTGGAGGGCAGCGGTAGTAGCTGCCCTGAGGTGCTGAAGCACGACCAATGTGGACTATCTGGGTGGAAGTTGGGCGGCGAGGCGCTGGCAGCGAGCCCCCAGCCACCCCCTGCTCCTTTGCGCCTTTGTTCGCAAGCTCACTATGCCGCGTCGCTTGAATGCGTGAGATCCGCTGTGGGCTCCCCGGGTTTGGGGTTTTTTAGCAGAATCGATTTTTAATTTTCACCGGCGTGCTCGACTCTACACAAGACACGGCCCCCTTTGGAGACGGTTCAGGCGGCATAACGGATGACCTCGAGCTCTGCCGCGCCATCTACCGCAGCAAGAATCTCGTCGACACGTCTCAGCACTGCATCCTCGATCAGGTACTCTGTGCAGTTCTCGCACTGGAGCAGAGGAAGGCTCTTGAGAATTACGATGGTGTGGTCCGTTGTCTTGAAGGGCAGGTCACTTGCGACACGATGCATTTCGGAGCCGCACACTGTGCACTTCATTGCAGATCTCTCCTCGTCTTCAGGTCTTCTTCCCACTCGTCCGGATTTGGCCGATAGGCAGTGACGACCCTTACATTATCTCCTGGGACATCCGTCGCGAACAAGACGTGTATCGCCTCGGCTGCCACCCGAGCCAGTATCAGGTAGCTGGGGAGGTACTTGTCGTCCGGGTTGGATTCGACGATTTCATATGAGTCTACGGCGTCAAGCACGGACTGGCGGGAAACCGAACGGCTCTTGAGGCGAAGGTTCACATGATAGGTCCACAAGATTCGACGACCACGAACGCATGCTTGAATAAATGCTAGAGGATCGTCGGGCAGCTTTCTCTCAAACGGTTTCACCTCCTACCATCTTACTCTCTTCCCACGATGTTGGGTGTTGGCTTGCTTGCCTGCTTCTAACCCGTTTGGGGAGGCCCGCAAAAGGAACATGAAAGCCTTCGCAAAATCTCGCTGAACTCTTTGCGTCGATTCGCGGGCCTCCCCAAGATCCCCTAAGCTTAAGGCAAATCGACCACTACCACGTTACCCGTCACCACCTCGGTCACGAACAGTTCGCCCGTCGAGGCGTCGAAGGCCACGCTGGTGGGGAAGACCAAGGTGTCGGCCAGCACCTCCGGCGCCGACTGGGGAGTGGCGAAGCGCAGCAGGCGGCCCGGACCGGGAGGGTCGCCCAGCAGGTTGGTGCTCAGCTCGACCACGAAGAAGGTGCTGCTGAAGGGTCCGGCCCGCAGCACGTCCAGCGCCTGGGTCAGCCCTGAAATGAAAGTCTCCTGGCTGGCTTCACTGATATCGATCCGTTCCACCGTAGCCACTCCCTGAGCGAAGGGGAATCCGGTCTCCTGGGCCACGATCAGGTCGGCGCCCAGGCGGCGCACGCTGGTGGGGACGGCTTCGCTGAAGGGAGGGCCGAATGGAAGGGGATTGGCCACCGGGGCCAATTCCATCAGGCGCTTGATGCGTCCCGTGATCAGGCTGACCCGCTCAATCGAGTTCTGCGAGGCATCCGCCACCCAAGCCACCTGGCGCAGAAGGTCCAGGGAGATGGCAAAGGGATTGGTGCGCCGCACGTTGATGAAGGGATCCCGCACCAAGTCGCGGAAATCGGCCAACAGGGTAAACGCGGCCTTGTCCCCGTCGGCGTTTTCCACCGTCAGCTTCTTTCCGTTGGCGATGGTGAAGTGATCGTCCAGGGTCAGGGAGAATCCGCTTTGGATGTCGTCCACCCAATCGCTGAAGCGGACCTTCAGGATCGAGCTGAGGATGGGCGAGGACGGCCCCTGCGGATTGGGCAAGTCGATGCCCGGAGTTTGGCTGGCGACGGTCACGTCACCTGCGGAAATGACCACAAAAAGCGTCCGCCCCAGCAGGCCCAGACCCGAAGGCCCCAAGGGAGAACCGGCCGGCTCCACGCCCGAGGGCAGCCCGTCGATGAGTGTGCGGACTGTGCCGTCGCGTTCGACGATCGAAATCCTTCCCGTGCCGGTGGCGGCGAAGGTCCCGCCTTCGGCCACCAGCAGGTTGTCCTGTTGGGTCAAGATGACCTTGGTGGGCGAGTTCAGCCCCGAAGCAAGCACCGTCTGGGCCTGGACCGGCGCCGCAGACAGGCCGATGAGGGCAATCCATGTGCAAACGAGAGCAAGTAGACTCTGACCAACCTTCAACATCCCTACCTCCTTGAGGCGGATATCGGAATCGAAGCTCAACCGCAAGCCTCAGAGATCCGCCGCTTGTGGAATAACCAGGGCATCACCAGTTATTCCAAATGCCTAGTTGTTTTGAAAATACTGTATTCCCAATACAGTACAATGGAATAGTACCATACAGGCCTTTTGCCGGCGTAGAGGTGCGCTGCAAAAGGGCACTTCCAAGGCCCAACAGATCCTCACCAGCGAAGATGATCAATGCTCATGGCAAAAACCAGGGTTGTGCTTTGCAGGTGTTGGGCCGTTGCCTGAAAAACGCTCCTTGCCTGTAGAATAGGCCACCGTGTACGAACATCAGTGCAAAGAGGTCAATGGAGAGTCAATATGAACGTCCCCTATTGGAAAACGGCGGTCTTCCAGCTCACATACTGCCTGCTTCTCATTCTCCTGTTTCAGCCTGTCTTTTCCGGACACCCCACAGCCCATTTGGAGCTGATCGTTTCGGGGTTCGATTCACCGGTTTCCATTCAAAACGCCGGGGACGGGTCGGGACGCCTATTCGTCGCCGAGATCTTCGGCAAGGTGCGGGTGATCCGCGACGGCCAGTTGCTGGCAGAGCCATTCCTGGACCTGACCGACCGGGTGGTGCAGGACGGAGAGGGAGGGCTGCTCGGCTTGGCCTTTCATCCCCGCTTCGCCGACAACGGCCGCTTTTTTGTCCTTTACACCGATCTGAGAGGGACTGTGCCATTTTGGAGAATCTCGGAATTTCGGGCCTCGCCGATTGATGCGGATCGAGCCCTTGATGATGAAAAAGTCCTTTTCAGCATGGCCCGTCCCAGCAACATTCATCACGCCGGCGAGCTGGCTTTCGGCCCCGACGGCTATCTATACATCAGTTCAGGCGATGGAGGGCCGCTGGGTGATCCCAAAATGCGGGGGCAGGATCTGGGCTCAGTGCTGGGCAAGATCCTGCGCATCGGGGTCGATGGCCCCGACCAGCCCTACACCATTCCCGCCGACAATCCCTTCGTGGGGCAGCAGGGAACGCGGGAGGAGATCTGGGCCTATGGCTTTCGCAACCCATTCCGGATGGCTTTCGACAGAATAACGGGACGCCTTTTCGCTGCCGACGTGGGATCGATCCGTCGGGAGGAAGTCAATCTGGTCGTCAAAGGCGGCAACTACGGATGGAGCATCCTGGAAGGGCAACTGTGCTTTCCCGCCGATGTGCAGCAATGCGACCGTCAAGGCAAGATTGCGGCCATCCACGAATATGGCAGGGAGGACGGCAGTGCGGTCATCGGGGGGCGTGTCTATCGGGGTGCGCAACCCACCCCAGTGTGGGGCGCCTATGTTTTCGGGGACTTCGTCTCGGGACGG
>JANQFM010000997.1 GCA_028277865.1 Acidobacteriota bacterium | reverse complement strand
AGTCGAATTTCTGGATGCTCAAACCGCGGGTGTGGACGGGATCTTCCGGATCGACGGGATCCCTTCCGTGCGGTGCAATCACATAATGAACCTGGGGGCTGTGGCCGCAAGGATTGACCAGGGCCACGGCCACCTGCTTGCCATAGAGGGCGAATCGCAACGAGGTGGCTGAAAACTCGTCCGGGATGCGGAACTCTCCCAGCCTGCAGGCATAGGCTTGCTGCGTGCGGCTGATCTCCAGTCCGGCGATGCCCTCGTATTCGCCGCGGATGAAGCGCTGGTAAATCTCTTCGATGTGGCGGGAAAAGTCCCGGCAGACCTGCTCGATGCGGTGCCGTTCCTGGGTGCACTTGGACTCATGCTGCAGTTTTTCCTCAAAGTCCTTGCGGTAACTCATCGTCTTGCTCCTCGGCATAGCGAGCTTCTTATGGCCCATTCTCTGTTTCCTGCAGCCCCGCCAACTGCCGAATACCCCTTTGGAATACCTGGAAGCTATGGGACTTGTTTCGATGAATATCCACCAGCTTTCCTATCCGGTCGGCCCATTCACATTTCGCCGTGCCGACATGTGGCCAACCGAGTGAAGCCAGTTTTGCGGCACCTCCTGGAAAGACGGCGTCGGCGAGTTTCTCCCATGTGCCGCAAACGCTGTCCTGGACATAATCGTCCAAAACTTTGTCCTTAGCTGCGGGATATGCGTTCTTGACAGCCTCCCGATCCCCCAGAAGCCAGGCCTCTGATTCCTCGATCATGATCCGGAAAAGAGTGATCGGACGTGGGTTGCAGCAGTCTAACACCTCTTCCAACTCCTGCTTGAATTGATGGCAATCTCGATCATCAAGATCGACCGCAACGATTACGCCTGCATTCTGCCCCTGAAGGCTTCGTCCATATCCCCGCAGGATTCTCGGCAGCCGATCCAGGAGAATTCGCTTCTGAGGATCGGTCGTGCCGTGCAAGCCCCGAGGGAGTCTACCGATGCCTTTGTAGGAGAGAACTCGGAACGAATGCCCTCTTCCACGAGACTCCAGGATCTTCTCCAGTAGAAACTTCAGAGTGATCGCTCCAGAGGCATCCTCGACAAGAACTTCGAAATGCATTCTGCTATGCCGCGTCAAAATAATCGGAATACCAGAGGCTTCCCAAAGGCAGCCCTTCCCTCACCATATCTGTCACAATTGAGTCGTCGCTGGCGCGGCGGATGGTGGAAAAACCATCTAATCCCTTTTCCAGGATCCAGGTCTCATGGGGCGCCAATGCATCCACGAAATAGGGTTGATGAGTCGTCACAAAGATCTGGGGAGCGTTTTTCTTGCCGGTGGCGTGAGATCGAAACTGAGCTGCAAGCGTTTCAAGAAGCTTGTGGTAGAGGCCGTTTTCGGGCTCCTCAATGCAAATGAAAGGCGGCGGTTCCGGGTCTTCAAGCAAAAGAAGATAGGCAAAAAGCTTCAGGGTCCCATCCGACATTTGCTGGGCGTAGAAAGGATCCTCGAAGCCCTTGTCATTGAATCTGAGCAGCAGCCGGTTATCTTCGGTGCGGGCAGTGTCAATCTTTTCGATGCCGGGGATCTTCCCGGCAATGCCTTCCAAAATGACTCGGAACTTTTCCGGGTGCTCCCGTTCCATATACTGAACTACATTGCCGAGGTTGTCACCGTGGATATTGAGATGTTTTTGGGGGCCTGAAGTGGGCAAGCTGCGGGCTGAGTCAGGCGTGAAGTAGCTCAGATACCAGCTAGCCAAGAAATTTCGGAATTTTGTAATGCGTGGATGCTCCTTCAATGCCCCCAGAGTGGCGATTCCCAACTTGCGGGGATCTGTCAGTTCAATCGGCACCTGCGCCGCATCTTCGCCTTCGAAAGTCTCTTCGCCAGCCCAAGCCTTGCCTTTGCCTCCCTGCAGTATCAAGAAAGAGAAGGGGCGTCCCCAGCGCTGGCCCTTGCGGCGTTGGCGGAGTCGCTCCTCTTGCACATAAGGGCGTCCGTCCCGACCCAGCCCGACCGTCAGTTCATAAGTGATAGGGCGTTCATTAGGGCTTTGCCGGTAATAGACTTCGAACCGGAGAGGGCCTGCTGTTCCAGCAGAGACAAGCCGCCTGTAGCCTCCCCGCCGCTTCAGGTCACAAGCCTCTTCCACGCTGGTTGCCAGCGCGTCCGCCAGGAATCCGAAGGAATCGAAAAGCGTGCTTTTGCCTGTCCCATTCTTGCCAATAACCGCGACCAATGGGGTAAGCGTTGGGTTTTTCTGCTGATTCCAAAGCCTCCCTAGGCCAACATCCTTGAGGACTTGGTAGTTTTGCACTCGGAATCCCTCAATCATTGCCATGGCGACTTGCTCCCTTGCGGATCTGACGCCGCAGGCGCGGCAATCTCAGAATGCATAGTCTTCAAGGATTTGCGGCTGATGTCAATGTGCAAAAGGAGAACCGAGGACCGCACCGTCATTCCAAGAAATGGTAGACCGCCTCTTCGCCGCACGGCTCCAATCCGAGGTCGCGAATGGTGCGGGCGCAACTGTTCCAGCGCAGCAGGGCGTTGTCATCCCCATGAGGACGCAGTTTCTCGGCATTCTCATAGCACTCCATGGCTTCCTGCAGCCACTCGAAGACGACGAATTCGGGAACGCCTTGCTTGAGCTGGGAACGGGCTCTGCGCTCACAGATGACTCCCGAGTAGTAGGCCCGCTCATATTCGCCTTGCAGTCGCCCGATCAATTGCTTGGCCTGCCGCACCCGCTGCGCCAAGCCGTGGGCGAACTGGTCGGTCAGAGCCAGCAGCAAAGCGATCAGGGCCGACTGGTTCTCCGGATCGGTGCGAAGCACGTCGCGGCAAATGCTCTCAGCCTGTTCGGGTTCGTTGAGCAGCCGGTAGCGCAGAGCGCGATCCAGGGCGTCGGGAATGGCTTCTTTATGCAGAGCCTTGAGTTTTAATTCCATGGCCTTGCCTCAGGGGAAGGGGAAGTCCGCCAAAGGACGCGAACATCATGTGCTTCGTTGGGCGCGGGCCTCCAGCGAAAAGTGCAGCGTGGAGCCCTGCCGCCCACTTCGCTGCGCTCTCCATCCTTTCATTCAGCTCAGCGTCCTGCAAGCGATGGAATGGCCCATAGTGGCCGATGTCGAATCACTTGCGCCGAAAGAATCCTAGCAGGCGCCCCAAAGGATCGTAAAACCGGTCCACCACCCGTTCCTTCAAAGGGATGATGGCGTTGTCGGTGATGGTGATGTTCTCGGGGCAGACCTTGGTGCAGCACTTGGTGATGTTGCAAAAGCCGATGCCATCGCGCTGCTGCAGGTCGGGCAGGCGGTCTTCGGTGTCCAGAGGATGCATGTCCAAAGCCGCTGCGTAAACGAAAAAGCGGGGGCCGACGAACTGGCTGTGCAGGCGGTGATCGCGCAGTACGTGGCAGACGTCCTGGCACAAATAGCACTCGATGCACTTGCGGAATTCCTGCACCCGTTCCACGTCCTGCTGGTCGATGCGCCAGGTTCCATCCTCGAAGTCGGGCTTGCGGGGCGCAAACTTCCTGATGCGCTGCTTGACCCTGTAATTCCAGGAGACGTCGGTGACCAGATCTTTGATGGGCGGAAAGGCTTTCATGGGCTCGACGGTGACCGGCTCGTTCAAGGGCAGGTCGCTGAGGCGGGTCATGCACATCAGCTTGGGCTTGCCGTTGACCTCCGCCGAGCAGGAGCCGCACTTGCCCGCCTTGCAGTTCCAGCGCACCGCCAGGTCGGGCGCCTGCTCGGCCTGGACCTTGTGGACCGCGTCCAGCACCACCATCCCTTCGCTGTACTCGGTGGAGTAGTCCTCGAATCGCCCCTCTTGGCCCTTGCCTCGCCAAATGCGGAAGGTCGCGGTCGACATCTACTGCATCTCCTTGATGATCTGCTGCAGCTCGTCGGGCATGGCCGGGACGGCCTGCTGCTCGATTTGCATCGTTGAGTCGGTCCCTTTGCGCACCACCATGGTGACTTTGCCCATGGCCTCGTCCTTATCGGGGCAATCGGCGCGGAAGTGGGCGCCCCTGCTTTCCTTGCGCTCGATTCCGGCCCGCGCCACGGCTTCGGAAACAGTGAGCAGGCTGTCCAGGTCCATGGCGGTGTGCCAGCCGGGGTTGTACTCCCGATTGCCTGTCACCCGCACCCTGGAGGCCCGCTGGCGCAATTCCTGGATGGTCTTCACGGCTTGCTCCATCTCCTCCTGGCGCCGCACGATCCCCACCCGATCCTGCATGCAATCCTGCAGTTCGTGCTGGATCTGGTAGGCGCCTTCGCCGTCCGACTCCCTTTCGAAAGGTGCCAGGGCTTCCTGGATGACCTTTTCCAGCTGGCCGGAATCCGATGGGCCGACCGGAAACTCCTGTGAGCGAACTGCCGCATAGTGACCGGCCCGCTTTCCGAAAACCAGCAGGTCGGAAAGCGAATTGCCTCCCAGGCGGTTTGCGCCGTGCAGCCCCGAGGCGCATTCCCCGGCGGCGAAAAGGCCGGGCACGGTGGACATCTGGGTGTCGGCGTCCACCCGGATCCCGCCCATCACGTAGTGGGTGGTGGGGCCCACCTCCATGGCTTCCTGGGTGATGTCGATGCCCGCCAATTCCATAAACTGATGGTACATGCTGGGCAGTTTCTTGCGGATATGCTCGGCGGCGTTGGGCAGCTTCTCCCGGATCCAGGCGATGTCCAAAAAGACGCCTCCGTGAGGGCTGCCGCGCCCTTGGCGGATCTCGCGCATGATGCATCGGGCCACGTGGTCGCGGGTGAGCAATTCGGGCGGGCGACGCGCCTCCTTGTCGCCCTGGGTGTAGCGCCAGCCTTCCTCGGGGTTGTCGGCGGTCTGGTTCTTGTAAAGGTCGGGAATGTCGTCGAACATGAAGCGGCGGCGGTCCTTGTTCATCAGGATGCCGCCTTCGCCGCGTACCCCTTCGGTGACCAGGATGCCCCTCACGCTGGGGGGCCAGACCATCCCGGTGGGGTGGAACTGGACGAATTCCATGCCGATCAGATCGGCCCCGGCGTGATAGGCCAGCGCGTGCCCATCGCCACTGTACTCCCAACTGTTGCTGGTGATGCGGAAGGCCTTGCCGATGCCTCCGGTGGCCAGCACCACGGCGCCGGCCTGCCAGAGGTGGAAGCGTCCCCGCTCCCTTTCATAGCCGAATGCGCCCACCACCCTGCCCTCCCGCTTGAGCAGCGACAGGACGGTGTGCTCCATATAGACCTGCATGCCCTGGTGGATGCCGTGATCCTGCAGTGTGCGGATCATCTCCAGGCCGGTCCGGTCGCCCACATGAGCCAGGCGGGGGTACTTGTGGCCTCCGAAGTTGCGCTGCAGGATGCGGCCCTCGGCGGTGCGGTCGAAAAGCGCTCCGTAGGCTTCCAACTCGCGCACCCGGTCGGGCGCTTCCTTGGCGTGCAATTCGGCCATGCGCCAGTTGTTGAGGTACTGGCCTCCGCGCATGGTGTCGGCGAAGTGGACCTTCCAGCTGTCGCGGTCGTCCACCGTCGCCAAGGAGGCGGCGATGCCCCCTTCGGCCATCACGGTGTGGGCCTTGCCCAGCAGCGACTTGCACACCACCCCCACCGAGACTCCGGCAGCCGAAGCTTCGATGGCGGCGCTCAGCCCGGCGCCGCCCGCGCCGATCACCAGGACGTCGTACTCGTGAGATTCGTACTCGGCCATCTACAGAATTCTCCAGTCCGTCCACACGCCCATGGAACACATTCGAACGTAGAAATCGGAAAAACCCACCCAGACTAGGCTGCACCAGGCCCAAAGCATGTGACGGCGGTTCAGGCAGCTGACCGAGTTGTAGCAAAGCCGCCGCAGCGGGGAACGCGAGATCAGATTGAGCCCTCCCCCCACCAAGTGGCGCAGTGAATGGCAGCTGAAGGTATAGCCTCCCAGCAAAAAGACGTTCATGGCCAGCACCAGCGTCCCCACCCCGATGCCGAAGGACGCGTTTCCGGTGGCAGGATCGACAAACCACAGGGCCGTCCAGGCGTCATAAGCCAGGATGACGATGAAAACCAGGGCCAGATAAAGGAAATAGCGGTGGATGTTCTGCAGGATGAGCGGAAAGCTGTTCTCGCCCCGATATGCCTTGCGCGGCTCCCCCACCGTGCAGGAGGGCGGATCGGCCCAGAAAGCCTTGTAGTAAGCGCCCCGGTAGTAGTAGCAGGTGAGCCGGAACCCCCCCGGCGCCCAAAGGATCAAAAAGGCGGGAGAAAAGGGCAGCCACAGCGGCCACCAGCCGGGCTTGGGGCCCAGCCAGCTATGTGAGGACTCCCCGAAGACTTCCGGCGAATAAAAAGGGGACAGGTAGGGCCCGAATGCGTAGTGCTCCCCCTGAAAGGCGGCCCAGGTGGAGTAGACGATGAAGGCCATGAGGCCCGAAAAGACGACCACGGGCTGCACCCACCAGGCATCGCGCCGCATGGTCTCTCCCCAGCTGCGGCGCACAATCGGAAGTTCTGCTTGACCCATCGATAGTTGACTCCAATTGCTTGATCTTCGCGACCGGCACACTATAGCGGCGGGCGGTGGTCTTTTCAAGGAGGAAAGAAGAAGGCTTCACGCCAAGGCTCGGAATGCGCAAAGAGATTGGATCAACGGTATATGGAGCCACGCTGGCCTACATGAAGAACTGTCAGGATCCGGTTCCTGTCATCGATCTCGTAGATGACCCGATAGGAACCGATTCGAATCCGCCAGCCTTCACGGCTTGACAGCTTCTTGCACCCTGCCGGACGCGGCCGGGCGCCAATTGACGGATTGCGTCACGGACTCGCTGGTAGTCTGGATCCTGCAGCTTGGCGAGTTCCTTTTG
>JANQFM010000951.1 GCA_028277865.1 Acidobacteriota bacterium | reverse complement strand
GCCGGGCCTATCTTGAGGATTTTGCGACTGACGACAGGCGGAAGATGGCCCGAAGATGAGATGCGAGAATGCGCCACTTATTGCTGGACGAGCCCTAAGGAGAAGTAAGAATGAAGTACCGCCACAGCACACTCTGCCTGTTCGCCATGCTGGCCGCCTGCCTGTTGTTTCTGCAAGCTTCGAACCCGACGCAGACCTCTAGCGACGAGCTGCGTCCTGCCGGAGCTTTTGCCTCCATCCAAAACAAGGCGGAGCGTTCAGCGGCCATCTTCCGGGAGGCTGGGAAGGTCTTGCTGCATCCCCGCTGCATCAATTGCCACCCCTCCGGCGACCGGCCGCTGCAAGGCGACGACAGCCGTCCCCACATGCCCTGGGTGCAACGCGGGCTGGGCGGGTTGGGGGTCGCCGGAATGCGCTGCGCCGGTTGCCATCACCCTGAGAACTTCGAGCCCGCCGGAATCCCCGGGCATTCCCCTTGGCGCCTGGCGCCCGCGCGCATGGCCTGGCAAGGCAAGACCCTGAGCGAGGTTTGCGCCCAGATCAAGGATCCGCAGCGCAACGGCGGCAGGACGATCAAGCAGATCGTGGAGCACATGTCCGAAGACGGCCTGGTGGGCTGGGCCTGGCATCCCGGCCCCAACCTGACTTCGCCGCCCGGCAGCCAGCAGCGCCTGGGCGAGCTTTTCCAAGCCTGGGCAAAAACCGGAGCGGTGTGCCCTTAACGTACAGCCCCAAAGTGGCAGCAGCCGTCTTCGGAAGCACTTCCAACCTGGCTGGCAAGCTTGCCGACCGGCTGGCATTCCCTCCTCTTCCGGCTTCCATTTCACCCGCTCAGCCGCAGCCGGGCCTCGACTACGCCTGACTTGGCTGGCTTGTCTTCAAAGCCCAGTTGGCCGGCCAGGTTCAGCATGGCTTTGTTTTCGGCCAGGATCTGGCCCACCAGCTCTCGAATGCCGCGCTGACGGCAGTATCGGATGATCTTCTCCATCAAGGCCCGGCCCAGCCCGATGCGCTTGAGGTCGGAACGGACGATGACGGCAAACTCGGCGATCGAGCGGTCGGCTGTGCTGACAGCTCGTACAACGCCCAGGGTTTCGCCCTTGCTTTCCGGGTCATCGCCGCTGGCAATGAAGGCCATTTCACGGTCATAGTCGATCTGCGTGTAGCGGGCCATCTCGCTGTGGGGCATCTCACGGACGAGCCCGAAGAAACGGGCGTGGATGTCTTCGGGCGTGAGTTGGGAAATGAATTTGTGATGGGCCGGTTCGTCTTCCGGGCGGATGGGCCTGAGCAGCACTCGGCGTCCTGTGCCGAGTTGGACCACCTCTTCCAGTTCTGAAGGATAGGGCTTGATGGCCAGCCTCTCGGAGCCCGTCGCCTGAGCCTGTTTGACGACCATCCGGGCATCCAGTGCCAACACGCCTTGGGAGTCGGCCAGCAGTGGATTGATTTCCACCTCAGCCACTTCCGCCAGTTCGGTGACGAGTTGAGAGAGCTGCAGCAAGATCAGGCAGACCGCCTCGAGGTCAGCGGCCGGACGATCGCGGTATCCCTTCAGCAAGCGGTAGATTCGAGTGCGCGAAACCATGTCCCTGGCCAGGTTCATGTTCAGCGGCGGCAAGGCCAGCGATCGATCCTTGATCACGTCCACAGCAGTCCCTCCCTCGCCGAAAAGCAGCACCGGCCCGAAAACCGGGTCGGTGGTTGCGCCCGCGATCAATTCGTGAGAGCCGGGACGGCGGGCCATCTTTTGTACAGTGAATCCTGTAATCCGTGCGCCTGGGTGGATTTCAGCCACACGGGCCGTCATGTCCCGGACGGCTTTTGAGACATCGGAGGACGAAGACAAGTCCAGTGCCACGCCGCCCACGTCCGACTTGTGGCTGATGTCCGGGGAGATGATCTTCACAGCCACGGGAAAGCCTATCGATTGAGCCTGGAAGACTGCCGTATCAGCATCCGAAGCGATGGCCGTCTCGACAATCGGTATGCCGTAGGCGGCCAGCACTGCCTTGGCCTCGGCCTCGGACACCAAACTGCGGCCGTCGGCCAGGACTCCCTGGATGATGAGGCGGGCCGTATCGCGGGCGGGTGCAAACTCCTTGGGCGCTGCTGAAGGAACCTCCATCAGCGCCTCCTGGTTTCGACGGTAGTTGACCAGGTGCAAGAATGCGCGGACCGCCTGCTCGGGAGTGCCGTAGCTGGGAATGTTTGCCTGGGCAAACAGAGTGCGCGCCGCACCGACCGTCTGCTGGCCCAGCCAGTTGGTGAGGATGTTGCGCCGACGATTGCCGACAGCTTCGATGACGGCTCGTGCCGCATCCAGGCTGGACGAAATGGCGGTGGGGACATGCATGATCAGCACCGGCCCGACTTGGGGATCCTCCAAGAGAATCTTGAGGGACTCCTCATACCGTTGGGGAGAGGCGTCTCCGATGATGTCGATGGGATTGGCCCGCGACCAATTGGCCGGCAGGACGCGGTCCAGCTTTTCAATGGTCTGCCGGGACAGCTCTG
>JANQFM010000920.1 GCA_028277865.1 Acidobacteriota bacterium | reverse complement strand
CGCCTGGGACTGGTTGCTGAAGAGGCGTCGATTTCCCCCGCCATAGGGAGAAACTCCCCTTCCGCCGTGATCAAGGTGCCCGGCGGTCGCCGTGCCAGGATCCCCCAATAGTTGCTGTCCAGGCCGGTGGATGTGAAGCTTTGCGGATTGGAGGTGATCTGGGTGAAAAGGGGAGTGAGCGCGTCGTCTTCGCCAGGCAGGCCCGTCAGAGGCCGAGTTTCCAAGTCCAGGTTTACGCCGTTGAAGTTCCTGAGGAAAATCAAGTTCCAAAAGAAGGCGCTGACGATTCGGGAGATATCGCACACTTGATTGGGCGCACACAGCGGGGTGAAGGCGTTTTCGGGGAAGAAACGCAGCGTCATGGCATCGACCGAGAAGGCCTGGTCGGAAAAGTTGCCGATGATGTCGATCAGGCTGTTTTGCTGCAGGTTTGCCGAGAGGATGATGCTGTTCTGTTCAGTCGTGCCCGGCGCATTGAAAAGGTTGATTTCACCGTAACTGCTTCGGCCGCCCAAAATGGTAGGCGTTCCTGACTCGTCCAGGACCGGAATGCGAAGCTGAGGCAGTTCGAAGAAGACCCACTGCTTGAATGCCTCGCGGATCCTCTGGATATTCTGCCGGCCTGTTCCCGTCTCGGTTCGATCGAAGCTGCCTGTGTCGAAGAGGAAGTTGAGCTGGCGTTCAGGCTTGAAGACGCGGCCCTGCAGGTCGGGGCGATCCGGTGGCCGCAACGTCTCTTCGAAAAAGGCCGGATTGATCGAGGCAAGGGGAATGAGATTGATGTCGAAGGGAGCGGCGGGGAAAGAGATGGGCTGCTCGAAGGGCAGGAATCCGGGCACATTGATGTTCAGTATCCAGTCGCCGTCGGGGACGGGGCCGATCAGGATGCTGCCGTCCTGGGCGATGGTTCCCCGCAGCACCTCATTGCCGCGGCGCAGTGAGACATTGCCTCCGCCCACCTGCCCGCGAGGCTGGATGCCCTCGGAGGCGATGACTTGAAGGTCGAGGCCGCCCGGTTGGCCCCCGCCGAATTCCGCGGCTTTTCCCACCAAAAAGGGGATGGGGACTTCGCTTTCGTCATCGGTCCTGATGGCGCTGATGGTGATGGCCAAGTCGCCGCCTCCCACATCCTCAATGGTCTGCAAAAGGGCGACGCTGGACGAGTTGCGGTCGCTGAGCACCTGGACCGAGCCGTTGAAGCCGGCAGGCAGCAGGGGATTGCCTTGACCGTCGACAAACAGCTCATTGACGAAAAGGGAGGTTTGCTGGTTGGGATCCAGGAAGAACTCGGCCGTGGCGGCCTGGTTGCCCAACTCGTCCAGGGCCACCGCCGCATAGCGGGCCTGAGTCCCGCTGGGATTGGAGATGGCGATGCCTGTGAGGCGTGATTGGCTGGGGCTGATGGGTCCGGTGACGAAGAATCCATGACGCTCGCGCGCGTCGCTGGGCGGCACGTCCGCCACGCTCATCTCGGTGGCGCCTTCGAGCAGGATGAACTTCAAGGCGGCGCGAGTCCGGTCCAATTGGTCTTCCTCCACCCGCGTCCAGAAGGCGGAGACCGGATCGTCGCTTTCCAGGATGAATTGGGTCGGCCCCACTACCCGGTATGAAAAATGGGTGCAAATATTGCCGTTGCAGCCTGAGCCCGGCAAAATCGGGCCGGTCACACGCAGGGGTATCGGTGTCCCGTCGGGCCGGAAAAAGCGCAAGACCCCAGTCGCCGGAACCACCGCGCTGGCGCTCACAAAGTTGCTTCCCAGCACGATCTCGGTCTTGAATGAAAAGGGGTCGCTGCGGCCAGCAGCCCCGTGGGCGAAGATCTTGTCAGCCCGAACGGTCTGAATAGTGCCGACAGCCGCCAAAAAAGCGACGAAGAGCAAGGCAACGATCTTTTCGTTTCGCAGGAATCGGATTTCGCCAAACATATCTCACCTCCTGTGCCGGCTTTCCCCTTGTCATGAGTCACCTGAAGCCGCTGTCAGGTTCAAAGCGGGGGAGGCCCCGCCTGGGTCGCCCGGTCGAGTTTAACCCCAATGCTGTCCGTTAAACGAGGTTTTTTTGCCATCCGGCCTGTTGACCAGCAAAAGGCCACCACCAGGTCCGCCCCTGTGGAAGCCGTGATTGGCGGCTGAAGCGCGGACTTTAACCCATCTGCGGGCCACCACGGTGCCCTTACCCATAAGCGGTTTTCCAGTCTCGGCCACGTGCCGGGCTAGTCTAGTCCCGGTCGGGCCGTGTTTAGAAACCAGAATCCAGGGGAAAACTGTCTATCGCCACCATCTGAGCTTGCCTCGGTGGAGCGGTGTCTCCCGCGGGATGATCGGATTGCTGGCAGTGCCCCCAAAAGCGCTGCTGAGCTGGCTGCGCGGGCCTTCCTAGGCTCGGGGGATTCTGCCAACGATTGGGTTCCAGCTATGGAACATCGCTCCACGGAGTCAAGCTCCATGGTGGCGGCAGCGTTTTTGCGCCGGGTCTGGTTTCTAAACACGGCCCGACCGGGACAAGCCCGGCTCGTGGCCAATAAGCGCCTATTCCCTGGCCTCCTCGAAGAGCCCCAGGATGAGCGGGGAAATCAGGCGTTTGGGTGCCGGGTAGTCGGAATCCTCTTTGAGGGTCATCCGAAAGTGCTCCAGAGCCTGAGAGCGAAGCTGCTGAAAATCCCGGCCTGCAGCTTGCTGAAGGGCGGAAGTGGCATAAGCCACACCCAGAAAAAAGTGAGCGTGGGCATTGCGCGGGTTCGTTTTCCGGATGGCTTCCAAGGCTTGCCGGGCTTCGTCGATCTGCCCTTGGAAGAGCCTCAAAACGGCCTGCCGGACAGAGTCGTCGACAGGGCTCCGGACGGTTCGCCGCCTGATCCTGTCGAGATCCGCATTGATGGTGCGGCGCAAGCCCTGTGCTTGGGAATCGGATCCGAATCGGTCTGCATCGATTCCTTGTGCCCGGGTCAGGGCCTCGTCGGCGCTGTTCAAGCCCGCCGATTGCTGCAGGTTGCCGCCCCAGTCTTGGTAGCGGCTCTGCGCATCTGCCAGGGCCCGGCTGTAATCACGGCTCTTTTCGAGGGCCTGGCTGGCATCCGCGTAGTCCCCGTCCAAGCCGACGGCTTGCCGCAAGAGGTCTTCGGCGCCCGAATAGTCGCCCCGTCGGACGGCTTGCTCGGCCTGCTGAAAGGTCAGGCGAGCCTCGGCCCGTTCTCTGTAGAGCTGCCCTTGAGGGTCTGAAACTCGTGCACAGAGGGTCTGGGCCTGGGAATAGTCGCCTTGGTCGAAAGCCTGCTTGCAGTCCTCAAGAGTGCCTAGGGCTGAGATACGGTCGTCCAAGTCAGCCAGGAGGGCGGCAAGATTGTCATCGGCGGCCATTTCAGGATGGGCCGCCTGGGCATCGAGATAATGGCGGCGCGTCTGGGCATAGTCTCCTGATTGAAAACTCTGCTCTGCCTGACCCTTGGCGCTGCGGTACTGCTGTTCGCGCCTACGAATTGCCGCCAAGCCCTGTTCGGCTTCGTCCAAGCCGGGCCAGATTGAACCGGCTTCTTCAAAGAGCGGACGGGCCTGTTTCAGCGAGCCGGAGTCCATCAGCCTTTGAGCCTGGCCCGCCTTGTCGGCCGCCCAGCTTTGGCGGGCCGTATCTCGCCTGTTTCCAAGGTTTTGTGCCTGGAAGGTTTGGGAATTGATCCGTTCGGCCTCGTCAAGTTCGGCGATTGCCTGCTCCCATCGGCCAGCATCCAAGCTCGCCTGAGCCTCGGCGACCTTTTCTTCGAATACCCTTGTGTCGCTGACAGGCTCATCGCCTGCGGCACGGACATCCTCCGGCATACGATCCGACAGTTGGCTCTCAAATGAAGCCAGCTCGGCTGCTGCTGCACGGTTTTTCTCGGCCTCGCCGTGGTCTCGGGAATTCCGGAAGTGGGCTTGGGCCTCATCGAGCTTCCCGGAGCGCAAGCAGGCAATGCCCAAATAGAGATAGGGGAAGTAACGCTCCCGAATGGTCCCTTCCACGAATTTGTTGCGGCTGGGCCGGGGATCCGCATTGACAGCCACTTCCAACTGCTGGATGGCCTGGTCCCAGATGGCGCTGTCGGCAGGCGCATCCTCCTGCAATCCCTGGCGGACGGCTTGAACGCCGGCCTGATAGGGCCGATACCACCTTTGGCCCAGCAGCGGCGTTGCTTGGACAACGAGCAGGAGCAGGCAAAACGGTCCCAACCGGCGGCCCCATGCCGGCCTTGCTGACACTTTGGACTCGTCCCTTGCGAACATGAACTCCGCCCCTACCGGGTTTGAAACAACTTGCCCACCTCATTGCCGAGGTCGATGTGGGACCATTGCCTGAACTCGTGCATCACCTGGCCTGCCGTGACGCTGACCTCAAATTCCAGGTCCCCTCCCAATTCGGCATTGCTGGCCTTGACGGTATAGCGCCCCGGCGTCAAGTCGATGCGCAAGGGCGTGTGACCCGGCCCCTGCAGCACCTGGACCCCATCTTCATTCAGAAGGGAGTCCACGCTGGCCCAGGGGGAAATGTTCAAGATCAAGGTTCCCTTGTCACCGTCGGCCAGCGAGGTGTGCAGCACTTGGCCGGGAAAGACTTGCTGCGGGTCTTCCAACCCATTGCTGTTGATCAACTGATCGGCGTCCACCCCCAGCCGGTCGGCTGCACTTTGCAGGGTGTCGCCGGCCTGCAGCTGGAAACTGATCCAAGGTGTCGCGGTGGACGGAGCCTGATCGGTCGGCCAGAGCAGGTAGACAGCCGCCACCAGGGTCAGCGCCGCAGCAGTAGCCAGCCCGCCCCTGCCGAGCATCGTCCGTCGTTGCTGCATGGCGGACTGTACTTGCTTGTGCAGCTGCCGAGCGTCTGCGAGTTCGGGATCCAGTTTCAGGACTTGCTCGATCGCCTTGTGCGCAACGCCCAGCCTTCCATTCTTCAAGGCCATCCGAGCCTCAAGGACGCCTTTGCGGATCCTGGCTGCCCGTTCTTCCTCGTACTTTATCTGCGCCAGCCGATGCTCTACCCTTTGGTGCAGCTGCTTGGCTTCCTCGTGCTGCGGCGCCAGTTGCAGAGCCCGTTGGGCTGCTTGCAGGGCCGGCTGCAATTCCTCTTCCTTCTCCAACTGCCGGGCCTGAAGCAGCGATGCCTCAGCTTGTTCAAGACGCAAGCGCTCTCCCAGCTCCTGGACCTGCGGGTCATCCGCAGCAAGCTTTTCCAATCTGCCGAACACAGAAGCCGCTTTCTCCAGACCCTTCTTCTCAAGGGCTGCCTCGGCCTGTTTCAGAAGCTTGGCGACCTCACGCTGATGGGCAACAAGTTGCTTGGCCTGATCGGCCAGGCTGCTCAATTCCGAATGATCCGGGTGCAGCTTCAACCCCTGTCGGGCCGCCCTGAGGGCAGCATCCGGCTGTCCCTCGTCCATTTTCAGGCGGGCGTCGGCGACGAGTTTTTCGACCTTTTGGCGGCGCTTTTGCCCCTTTTGAGCCTGGGACCGCATTTGCAGCGCCTCGGCATTTCCGGCGTCCATCTGCAAGAGCAGCCCGGCCTGTTCCAGGACGCCCTCGAAGTCGTCTTTTGCAAGCAGTCGCCGGGCTTCTTCCAGGCCTTCGGCCACCGTGCGGCGCTGTTTCAATTCCCGCTCGGCTTCATCCTTCAGTTCCTGAAGCTGGGCATGTTCGGGCAGAGCCTCCAGGCCTTGCGTGGCACTTTGAAGGCAAGCCTCCCAATCGCCTTTCTTCGCCTCTGCGAGGGCGGAGGCCAGAGATTCTCGGCCCCTTTCGATCCGTTTCAGGCCTTTGTCGGCTTCATCCTGCAAGTCTTTGAGGCGGGGATGCTCCGGCTGCAGGCGAGAAAGGCCTTGGACGGATTGGAGCACGGCGGCATAGTCCTCACCCTTCAACTGCCGCTCGGCTTTGGCGATGAGGTTGCGGACCTTTTCCTGCAGGCTGAGGCCTTCTTCGACGCGCTTGAGCAACTCGGTCAAATCGGGATGGCCGGGCTTGTGCAGAAGCCCCTCTTCGGCGTCGGAATGGGCGGCCTGCAAGTCGCCCGAAGCTTCGTGGCGGCGGGCTTGGGCGAGCAGTTCCTCCACTCTTTCTTGCACAGCCAAAGCCTCTTTCACTTCCCCCTGCAGCGAATGGGCTTCTTGCAGATCCGGATTCAGGCTCAGGGCTTGGGCAAGGTGTTTCAAGGCGCTGCGGAACCCCTCCGACTCGGCCTCTTGGCGGGCCAGGGCCAGAGCCTGGTCGGCCTGGCTCAACTTTTCCAGCAGCGCTTCGGCCTGGCGATTCAACTCTTTCAGCTGTTCGCTGCCACTTTCCAGCTTGAGTCCGCGCCGCACGGTCTTCAGGCATTCTTGAGGACGTTTGGAGTCCAGTTGGGAGCGGGCCTCATCGATCAGCAAGCCAAGCTGTTCCTGCACGTCCAACGCCCGGCGGGCTTTTTCGGAAAGTTGCCGAGCCTGCTCATGAGAGGGATCCAGATCGAGAAGGGACTGGATGGTTTGCAGCGCCTGGCTGAACTGTCCCTGGCCGTACTCGGCCTGCGCCTTTTCGAGAAGCTCGGAGATTTGCTCGCGGCGTTGCAGCTTTGAACGCGCCTGGGTCTCGAGCTGCTTTAAAGCCTTCTCATCCGGCACGTGCTCCAGGCCTTTTCGCACCGTTTTAAGGCAGGCCTGCAAGCTCCCCGCCTCGAATTGGGAGCG
>JANQFM010000911.1 GCA_028277865.1 Acidobacteriota bacterium | reverse complement strand
GGCTCGAACCCGCGACCCTCGGTTTTGGAGACCGATGCTCTACCAACTGAGCTACACCCCTGCAGATCGGCGCGCGCCGGACCTACCTGATTCACATGTGCCACGATGTGGAGCACGAACAGGCCAACTCCGAGTTGCCTGAGGGCGTGCAATTGTCGTATGACGGATTGGTTTTGGAATTATGAAGCCTTCAGCTAGTACTTTGTCAGCCAAGGTACTAGCCTTTGAGGATACTGCCTCCGATGAAGATCGTCCACGATTTGGCCGAGGTGCCGTCGAACCGGATCAGCCCGATTCTTTCCATCGGCGCCTACGATGGCGTCCACCTGGGGCACCAAGAGATCGTGCGCCAAGTCGTCCGGAGATCTCGCCCTACGGGAGCAGCGGCCGTGGTGCTGTCTTTTTCACCTCATCCTCAGAAGGTTGTCTCCCCGTCGGACGCCCCTCCCCTGCTTCAGACCCCGGCTCAAAGGAGGGGCTTTTTGCGCAGCCTGGAGGTCGATTACCTGGTCGAGATGCCCTTCACCCTTCAGCTTTCCCGATTCAGCCCCGAAGAGTTCGTCAGCCGGGTCCTGATGCGCGGACGTCCCACTCAAGTGCACGTGGGCTGGAACTTCCGTTTCGGGCACAAGAGGTCCGGCGACTTGGGGAAATTGGAGGAACTGGGCGCTCGGCATGGCTTTGAGGTCTTCTCAGTGGCGCCCGTTTCGGTTCGGGGAGTCCAGGTCAGCAGCAGCAAGATCCGCCGATTGCTCTTAGATGGGCAGGTTTCCAGGGCGGCCCGCTTCCTGGGTCGCCCTTACCAGATACTGGGGACGGTGATCCATGGGGACGGCAGGGGACGCCAAATCGGATTCCCCACCGCCAACCTCGAAACGCCCAACGAGCTGATCCCTTCCAACGGGGTCTACGCCTGCCGGATCCGCCTGGACGGGCGCTTTCACCCCTGCGTGACCAACGTGGGAGTGCGCCCCACCGTCCATCCGCAAGTCCAGGGGCACCCCGTCGTCGAAAGCCACATTCTGGACTTCGATGCAAACATCTACGGGTGTCCGACCGAACTGGAGTTTTTCGCCAGCCTGCGTCCGGAGCGCAAGTTCGAGTCACTACAAGCATTGACGGATCAGATCCGAAAAGACGTTTCCCGCGCCCGCCGCTACCTGGAGCGGACCCGCTCTGCGCTCTTTGCCGAGGAGAAAGCATGTCGATAAGCCGAGAAGAGGTCGTCAAAATGGCCCGGCTGGCCCGCTTGAACTTTTCCGGGCAGGAACTCGACGAGTTCGTACCCCAGTTTCGGGAGATCATCGACTACGTCGACCACCTGGAAGAACTGCCCACCGAGGGTGTCGAGCCGCTCTACCAGGCCTTGGCGCCCCAGGATCAGCAGCGGGAACTGCGCCCAGACGAGGTCCACCCTTCGCTCTCCAGCGAGGAGGCCCTGCAAAACGCACCCGATGCAAAGGAGGGTCAGTTTCGGGTGCCAAAGGTGATTGGGGAGTAGGTAGTTGCAATACCGTTCACTTGAGAGGATTGGCGCTGCAAGGATGAAGGCCACGTGCCGGGCTTGTCCCGGTCGGGCCGTGTTTAGAGACCAGACAGGATCGGCAAAGAGAGGACGCCACCACCCGAGCTTGCCTTGGTGGGGCGATGTTTCCCACGGCAAGGGCGCGATGATCGAAATGTCGGCAGTGCCCGCAAAAGCGCCGAATTGGTTTGCCCGGGCCAGGGCAATCTTGCCGACGATTGGAGCCCCGCCATGAAACACCGCTCCACGGAGTCAAGCTCCGTGGTGGCGATAGTGTTTTTCAACAGGGTCTGGTTTCTAAACACGGCCCCACGGAGTCAAGCTCCGGTGGTGGCCAAATGGACGAGGCGTTCAGTGAACAGCATTGGGGAATGGTTGTCAGTTGTCAGTTGTCAGGCAAGAGGGTAGATCAGCCTGACGTCGGAAACCTGAAATGATTCACTTGATGCCAGCTACGCAGCTTCGAGAGGCTGTCGCTTCGCGTCGGCTTTCCGTGACCGAATTGGCCCGGGCTTTTTTGGGCCGGATTGAGGCTTGCGAGCCGCATTTGAAGGCATTTCTGACTGTACAACCGGAACGGGTTTTGCGGGAGGCTGGGGAAATCGACGAGGCTCTTGGCAAAGGGGAAAAAGCCGGGCCGTTGGCCGGGGTTCCGGTTGCTGTCAAGGACAACATCATCACCCGAGGGATTCGCACCAGCTGCGCTTCCAAGATCCTGCATGACTTTGTGCCTCCCTATGAATCCACCGTTGTGAAGAAGCTGCGCCAGGCGGGGGCGCTGGTGTTGGGCAAGACCAATTTGGACGAGTTCGGCATGGGATCCAGCACCGAGAACTCCGCATACGGTCCCACCCGCAATCCCTGGGATCTGGAGCGGGTTCCCGGCGGGTCCAGTGGCGGGTCGGCTGCTGCCTTGGCCGCTCGCGAAGCACCTTTGGCATTGGGGACAGACACGGGCGGATCGGTTCGCCAGCCGGCCGCTTTTTGCGGAGTGGTGGGGATCAAGCCCACTTACGGACGTGTTTCGCGCTATGGCCTGGTGGCCTTCGGATCCTCCCTGGACCAGATCGGCCCCCTGGCGCGCAACGTCCGCGATGCCGCCCTGCTGCTGCAATGCATCGCCGGGCACGACCCCTGCGATTCCACCAGCGCCGCCCGGCCCAGCCAGGACTTCATTTCGGAATTGGGCGGGCCAGTGCGCGGACTCCGCGTCGGCATGCCCCGTCAGTGGTTCGAAAAGGGCCTGTCAGAGGAAGTCCGCAAGCCGGTCGAAGCTGCCTTGCAGCGCCTGGAGTCGATGGGCTGCCGACTGGAAGAGGTCGACTTGCCCCACACCCGCTACGGACTAGCCGCTTACTACATCGTGGCACCGGCTGAAGCCAGCTCCAACCTGGCCCGCTACGACGGCGTCCGTTACGGTTACCGCAACAGCAGCCATCAAGACCTCTTGGAGATGTACCGGGCCACCCGCAGCCAAGGCTTCGGCGCAGAGGTCAAGCGGCGCATCATGGTGGGAACCTTCGTGCTCAGCTCCGGCTACATCGAGGCCTACTACAAAAAAGCCGCCCAGGCCCGCCAAATCCTTTCCGAAGACTTCCGCAAGGCCTTCCAAAAAGTGGACCTGTTGGCCGGCCCCACTACGCCAACCCCTCCTTTCCGCCTGGGCGAAAAGACCGCCAACCCTCTCGAAATGTACCTTTCGGACGTCTACACTGTCACCGCCAACCTGGTCGGCCTCCCCGCCCTTTCGATGCCTTGCGGCTTCACGCCTGAGAACCTGCCCGTGGGATTGCAGTTGCACGGCCCCCACTTCTCGGAAGCCCTCTTGCTGCGTGTCGCAAATACCCTGGAAGACGACCTCTCCCTCCAGCCGCCCCAATCAGCCATTGATCGAAACTGAGGCCGGAGGACCGGCAAGCCGTTGGCGACCGTTGGCAATGGGTCAGGGTTTCGCCTCCGACCGGAGCGCCTACATCTGCCCCGTTTGCCCCCTGCCCTCTGCTCCCATTAGAATGGGCTCCTCATCAGAAGGATATTCAAGATCCATATCCTGGAGGGAATCATGGCTAAGAAAAGCCGCAAGGGAAACGGAGAGGCCTCCGAAACCCGCGGACTGAGCCGACGGCGCTTTTTGAGCACCACCAGTGCCGGAGCCGTCGGAGCCGCGGCGGCAGCACGGCTGGCTTCGGGGACAGCTTCAGCAGCGCCGGCCGCCGATGTGGCGTCGGCCGGACAGCTGGCCCGTGTCGAGCTGAACATCAACGGGCAAGAGCACCGGCTGTTGGTGGAACCCCGTTGGACGCTGCTGCATGTCCTGCGCGAAAAGCTGGGCATGACGGGCGCCAAAGTGGGCTGCGAACGAGGCGAGTGCGGATCCTGCACGGTCCTCATCGACGACCAGGCCCGCTACGCCTGCATGACTCTGGCGATGGAAGCACAAGGGACGCAGGTCACCACGGTCGAAGGACTGCTGCAAGGCGAGGAATTGGGTGCCGTCCAGCAGGCTTTCCTGGAAAACGACGCCTTTCAATGCGGCTACTGCACGCCCGGCCAGGTCATGGCGGTGGAAGGGCTTCTGAGAGCCAATCCGGATCCGTCCCTGGACGAAATCCGGCTGGGCGTGAGCGGCAATCTGTGCCGCTGCGGCGCCTATCCCAACATCTTCAAGGCCGCCGAGCAGGCCGCTGAGCTGAAGCGGAAAGGAGGACGGTCATGAAAGAAGGATTCTATTATCTGCCCAGTGTCCTTCCCAAGACCCCTGAGCCCTCCCACGAGCCTCCCGCCTGGGACGAAACAAACGTGGTGGGCAAGGCCTTGCCGCGTGTGGACGCTTACGAACGGGTCAGCGGCACGGCCGTCTATCCTTCGGACCTGACCTTGCCCGGCATGCTTTACGCGGCGGTGCTGCGCTGCCCGCACGCCCACGCCATGGTCAAGAAGGTCGACACCTCCAAGGCGGAGAAGCTGCCGGGTGTCCGGGCCGTCATCAACGACACGACTGCTGAAGCCGATATCCCCTGGTACCGCGACCGCAGCGG
>JANQFM010000908.1 GCA_028277865.1 Acidobacteriota bacterium | reverse complement strand
CGGCCAGCTCAAAGTGGGTGAAAAGCTGGAAGGGATCGATATGAAGGAGTTGGGCCGCATCAACCCCTTGGTCATGATCGGCCGACTGATCATTCTCTGCTTGATCTCATCAGCCGCGGCTGCGGCCATCCTGTTCGGCCCGCTGTGGCTGCAGGGGATCGGGATCCTTTTCATGGGGCTCATGTTTGCCCACGCCGTGGAACTGCAGCATCAATGCCTGCACAATACCGCCTTCAAAAGCCATTCATGGAACCGATTTGTCGGTTTTCTACTCGGGCTGGCCGCGCTGGTATCCCACTCCGATTACCAGCATCAGCACATGCGTCACCATCGTTTGCTGGGCACCAAGGACGATCGGGAGTTCTTCAACTACGGCTACGACAGGCTTTCATTGGCCACCTTTATCCCCCACATCTTCATGATCCGCCACTACAAGGGAGTGGCGGGCGACATTTTCAAAGCTGTTTTCGGAGGCTTTCAGCGGGATGCCAAGCCGGAGTCGACCCGGAAGATCCGCAACGAGTACCGGCTCTTTTTCCTTTTCCTTGCGGCCATGGCCGCTGTCAGCATCATCCTTTGGACCCCTCTGTTCGTGAAGCTCTGGCTGCTGCCCTTGCTGGTTGCCATCCCGGGTCACGCCCTGATCGAGCTGCCCGAACACGTCGGCTGCGACCTTTCCACCACCAACGTGCTGGAAAACACTCGTTCAGTGCGCGCCGGACGCCTGGCCGTTTGGTTCGTCCACGGCAACAACTACCACACCGAACACCACTGGCTGCCCAGCATCCCCAACCACAACCTGCCTCAATTGCGGGGCAGGATAGAGCCAGGGATCGTTCACTACGAGCTGTCCTACCCGGCCTTTTTTCGAGCTTTTTTCGGTGCCTTGCTGCGCGGTGCGCGCATGGGCAAACTGGGAACGGGAGGCGCCAAAGGGTAGGGGGCGTGAAGGTATCGCGCAAAGACGCAAAGTTCGCAAAGCTGATTGATCCTTGCGTCTTGGCGTCTTTGCGCGAAACTCCCGCTGCCCGGCCTAAACCTGGAATACGCCTGTTTTGAAATCTTCGATGTGCGGATTGAGCGAGGCGACTTCCAGGGCCAGGATGAGCGCTTCCCGCGTCTTGGCGGGATCCAAAATGGCGTCCACCCACAAACGGGCGGCGGCGTAGCGGGCGTCCATGGTGTGGGCGTATTGCTGGGAGATTTCATCCACCAATTCCTGCCGCTGCTGCTGTCCCAGCTCCTGTCCTTGGCGGGCCAATTGGCGGACTTTGAGGTCGGCCAGGGTCTTGGCGGCCTGGGCGCCTCCCATCACGGCGTACTGGCAGGTGGGCCAGGCGAAGATGAACCGGGGGTCGTAGGCCTTGCCGCACAAGGCATAGTTGCCGGCGCCGAAGCTGCCTCCCAGGATGACGGTGATCTTGGGGACCACGCTGTTGGCCACGGCGTTGACCATCTTGGCGCCCGACTTGATGATGCCTGAGATCTCGGCGCTGCGGCCCACCATGAAGCCGTTGACGTCCTGGAAGAAAATCAGCGGGATGCGGTTTTGGTTGCAGTCCAGGATGAATCGGGCCGCCTTGTCGGCGCTCTCGGTGTAGATCACCCCGCCGACTTCGAAGGGCCGCCCCGGCTCTCGGACAAAAGTGCGCTGGTTGGCCACCAATCCCACCGACCATCCGCCCACCCGGGCGTATCCGCACACGATGGTGCGCCCGTACTCCTTTTTGTACTCCGTGAATTCCCCGGCGTCGAAGATGCATTGAAAAATGTCGCGCACGTCGTACTGGGCGGACGGATTCAAGGGCATGATCTTGTACAGGTCCGAGGCGGGACGGGAGGGCTCCTCGGAATCCGCTCTTTTGAAAGGGGCATGAGCCCAATCGCCCGCTTCGGCGACCAGCTTGCGGATGCGTTTGAGGCAGTCCTCGTCATTTTCTTCCTTGAAGTCGATGGTGCCGCTCAGCGAGGCGTGCAGCTCTGCGCCGCCCAATTCGTCAACGCTCAGATCCTGACCGATGGCGGCCTTGACCAGCGAGGGGCCGGCGATGAAGAGCCCGCTGCCCTGGGTCATCAGGATCTTGTCGGACATGACGGGCAAATAGGCGCCGCCGGCCACGCAGGGGCCCATGATGGCGGCGATCTGGGGGATGCCGGCTGCCGACAGCTTGGCATTGTTGCGGAAAATGCGCCCAAAATCGTCCTCGTCGGGGAAGATCTCGTCCTGCAGGGGAAGGAAGACTCCCGCCGAATCGACCAGGTAAACCAGAGGCAGGTGGTTGTCCATGGCGATGCGCTGGGCGCGCAGCAGCTTCTTGACGGTGATGGGGAAAAAGGCGCCCGCCTTCACGGTGGCGTCGTTGGCCACGATCATGTGCAAACGGCCTTCGATGGGTCCGATGCCGGTGATCAGGCCTGAGGCCGGCGCCCCGCCCCATTCCTGGTACATCTCGTATCCGGCATAAGCGGAAAGCTCAAGGAACAAGCTGTCCGGATCGACGAGCCCCTGCAGCCGCTGGCGGGCCGTAAGACGCTTTTTCTTATGCTGCTTGGCTATCGCCTTGGCGCCGCCCCCCTGGCGAATGACCTCCAACTCGGCATTGAGGGCCTTCAGGATCGTCGGCCAATCCTCCATCTCGCGAAAGGGCCGCTTGATACTCGCATTCTCCATCTCTGTCTCCTGAAGTTTTCACGCAGAGGCGCAGAGTCGCGGAGCAAGGAACGAGAAAGACTTTATTTCCCTGCTTGCTGCCTTCTGTTTCCTCTCTGCTCCCTCCTCTGCGCCTCTGCGCCTTTGCGTGAAACCTCCCTGACCAACCCGATCAATCCGGAGATCCGCTGCAGCACAAAATCCGCTCCGGCCTCCTCAAGCTGCCGTCGGCTAAAAGACCCGCTGGTGACGCCGACGCTCAGCGCCCCAGCCTCTTTTCCTGCCCGGATGTCATCCATCGTATCCCCCACCATTACCGCCTTGTGGGGCCGAACCTCGACTTGCTGCAAGGCCATGATGACCGATTCCGGGTGGGGCTTGGGGTTTTCAACCTGCTCCAGCCCGACGATGGCGGAAAAGTGGGACATCAAGCCCAGCCCCTGCAAAATGCGGACAGCGCCGGCGGAATGACGCGAGGTGGCGATGGCCAAGGGTATCCGAGGCGAAAAGTGCTTGACCACGTCGACCGTCCCCGGCAGGGCACGTGAGCCGGCTACGCACGAGGGCAGGAATTGATCCCGGTAGGCCTGGATCAGAGCCTCGATTTCCTCGGCATCAATGCGACCGGTTGCCCGGGCGAACATTTCGGTCAGGGGGCGTCCGATCATGCGGCGGATCGAGTCTTCAGGCCATTCCTCGTAGCGGCGTTGGCGCAAGGCGCCGTTGAAGGAGTGGCAGATGGCCTGAGAGGCATCGATCAAGGTGCCGTCAAAGTCGAAGACGATCGCGCTGACCATGGGAGGCTACAGGATAGCACCAAGACTGGGCGTAAGTACCGGAAGGCATGGAAGGGACCGCTTGGGGGTCGCGCTCAAAGGAATACCCCAAGTCTGAAACACCGCTCCACGGAGTCAAGCTCCGTGGTGGCGTCAGGATTTTTCTCCTGCTCTGGTCTCTAAACACGGCCCGACCGGGACAAGCCCGGCTCGTGGCCTCATGATCTTGAGCGGGGGTTTTTGCAGCGG
>JANQFM010000134.1 GCA_028277865.1 Acidobacteriota bacterium | reverse complement strand
AGGTAGAGCTCGATTCCCTGGTACCAGGGGACGGCGCCGTCCTCGTCCCCGAATTGAATCAGCAAGGGGGTGTTGATGCGGTCGGCGAAAAAGACGGGTGAGTTTTCGATATAGCGCTCGGGGTATTCCCACAAGCTGCCCCCGATACGGCTTTGAGCCTTCTCGTACTGGAACTGGCGGGCCAGCCCGGTGCCCCACCGGATTCCGCTGTAGGCGCTGGTCATGTTGGAGACCGGCGCACCGGCCACGGCAGCCGCGAAAATGTCGGTCTGGGTGATGACGAAGGCTGTCTGGTAACCGCTCCAGGAATGGCCGTGCAGCCCCACCGCCTCGGGGTCGGCGATCCCCATGTCGACCAGTTTCTGAACGCCCGGCACCAGGCACTTGGTGGCCGAAAATCCCGGGCGCCCCACTTCGAAACGGATGTCGGGCAGGAACACGGCGTAGCCGTTGCTGGCGTAAAAGGGGAAGTTGGGCCGATGGTTGACCACCATCTGGTTGAACTCATGCAGCCTCTGAGAAAAGAAGCGGTAAAAGTAAACCAGAACCGGATAGCGCCGGCCCGGCTGATAGTTGCCCGGCTTGATCAAGACACCCTGCAATGGCTTTCCGTCCAGGCTGTTCCATTGCACCAACTGCTCTTCACCCCAGGCGAACTCGGAGATTTGAGGATTGACATCGGTCACCTTGCGGGGATTTTCGAAGGCTTGGCCGGCCACCCATAGATCTGGGAATTCGGTGTAGTCCTGGCGCGTGTAGACAAGCACGTCCGCCTCTTTGGCCTTGGCCACCAGGTCGAACCGCTTGTCCTCTTCGACAAGCTTCTGCAGCGAGGGCTGGTCGGCCCGGGTGGCATAAATGCCGTAGTTCTTCTTCTCTTGGTGGTATGCGCGCAACAGGATCGTCTCGTCCGTGCGGAAGAAGAGCGCTTCGTCATCGAGTTGCTGGGCGGTGAACGACCTGTTGTGCTGGCGCCCCTCCCCCATTGTCAGGCAAACCGGGTCGCCGGAGGGCAGAGGGAACTTCCACAGGTCGTACTTGTCGTGGATCAAGACAGCCGCATCTTCCTCCAGCCAGCCCGCCAGGCTGTAGGAAGGACGGCTGGATGGATAGTCGTGGTCCTCGTTGTAAAAAGGAACCTGCAAGGATTCCGTCAGATTGGAGGTCGAGCCGACCTGGTGGTCGTACAGGTGCCAGTGGTCCTTTTCGAAATAGGCCACATAACGGCCCTGGGGCGAAAGCTGCGGTCTGGAAGGTAATTTCCGGGCGATCCTCTTTCGGCTGCCGCTGTCGATATCGACGACAAAGGCATCCTGAAAGCGCCCATTCCAGGTGATCTCTTTTCGATAAGGAATGTTCGAGAGGGCCAGCCCCGAACGCGGATTCTCGCTGGGGCTCAGGTCGGGAACCTCCTCATCGGTCAGTGCAACGACTTTTCCTGAGTCGAAATGGTACACGGCCCGGTAGGTACGGTCCTTGTTGCGCGGCCACATTTCCTTCTGGTTGGTATTGATGAGAGGGTCATTCCAGTGCCACACGTCCACTTGGCGCTTGCCGAGCAAGGCATCGACGTCGAAGGGATCCCATTGGGGCGCTTCGTCGTCGCCATTGGGAGACGGCTTTTCTTTTCCCTCCTCGGGTGCAGGGCGCAGGCCGAAGAAGATCCGAAGGCCATCGCGCGTCCAGCTGACCTGATTCTTGGAGGGGATGATCCAGCCTTCAGGCACCGCCTGGCCCGCAACGGACTGATGGGCCTCGCCCTCCCCTTGCCAGATCCACAAGGAGCCGTGGCCCGGCTTGCCGTCCTCATCGTCCTGGGCGGCGATGAATGCCAAGCGGCTTTGCCGACGGCTCCAGTCCATGTGGGTGTAGCGGCCTCGCGGGGAGGCGGCCAAAGTGATTTCCTCCAGTTCGGCGCTTTTCAGATCACGTGCACTCAAGCTGTTGGATTCGCCTCCGGGCACGGCTGACGCATAAGCTAAAAAGCGCGACTCCGGGTCGAAAGCGTAGCCTCGCACATGAGCGATTTCCGTCTCGAGGCCGTCAGCCAGCCGACGCAGCACCAAAGTGGTGCCGCTGTCGTCTTTCTTTTTGTCCGTCTTCCCCTTTCCGGAGATTTCTTCAGCGCTTTCCTTTTCCGGCTTCCGATCCTTCTTGCTGCGCTGGTATGCAAGCCAAGCCGAGTCATCCGAAAAGGCAAAGCTCTGGATTCGTTCAAATGACTGCTGCTCTCCGCTGGAGGTTTCGAGCAGGGCCATTCCGGCCTTGGGCGCCTTTTTCCCAGCCTTCTCCTTCTCCTCGGCGGGAGGTTCGATGCGCATGGCCACCCAGCGGCCGTCCTTGGAGAATATCGGATGGCTGCCCCGCTCCACCGTCCAGGACTGCCCACCGTCAACAGCCTTCAAAACCCCCTGGCCGTCCCCCCGATCGGGACGC
>JANQFM010000820.1 GCA_028277865.1 Acidobacteriota bacterium | reverse complement strand
CCGACTTCCGCGAAGCCGAACGCCGCTTCCATGCCTATGAGGAGGCTCAGCGGTTCATTCGCCAGATGTTGTGAGTCGGTTGTCGGTCGGCAGACAGGCTTGGTCCAAAGTCCTCAGAGGTTGCAATCTGCAACTGCGAACTGCGAACTGCGAACTGCGAACTACTTGGAAGGGCGCCGCTAGGCCGCTAGGGTTTCAGGATTCTTCACGATTGAGTCAAGTTTGGCTGCGAGGGGTCCGGCGGCGGTCGGGGGTTCCGGGTTCCGGGCTCCAGGTTCTGGATTCCAGAGTCCAGATCCCGAAAACCCGGAACCTGGAACCTGGAACCTGAAACCCTTCTGCGATCGGTCTGAGGCGTTGCCTCGCTAGGATAAAGCGAGGTGCTTGCGGAGGTATTGCAGGCGCGGCTTGGCTTTTTCTTCGAAAAGCCGTTGAGAGCGGTCGGCTGTGGAGGGATCGTGCCGACGGCACAGCGAGGCCATTCGGCATCCCCGGCAAGGCTGCAGCGGCTCAAACCCAAGGCGCTGACAGACCTCGTTGGAGGTGGGGAAAAAGCAGCCCTCCGCCAGCAGGCCGGCCAGGGAACGGAGCATTTCATCAGCCGGTGGCGCCTCGTCCAAGGGGTGGTTGCGCGGCGGGGCATCGCCCAAGAAGATGTAGGCGAAAGATGCCTCTGTGCCTTGGCCATCGGTTGAAGAAGACTGGTGGAGCCAGGGATAAAGGGATGGCTGAAGGCGAAAGCCGGCCTGCACCTCTGCCTCAAGCCGGGCCAGCTTCTTTCCGCTCTTGTAGTCAATGATTCGGCATAGCCGGAAGTCTCCCTGGTCTACCCGATCGATCTTGCCCGACACTCGGGCGCCTGCCAGCTCGGGAGCCGCCCTTCGATACTCCGCCTCCAATGAAAGGGGATAAACCGCTTGCTCGCCTGCGCATTGCTGCAAATACTCCGACAGGAGGCGTATCACCCTGCAGGCAGCGGCTTCCTGCAAGAGCCGATGGCTGAAAGGCCGGCTCGAAAATGCTTCCTCGACGGCTTGGCGGGCGATCTTTCTCAGTGGCTTTTCGCCGTCGCGCAACAGCATTCGGGCAGTCGCCGACAGCGAAATTCCCTGCTCGATGGATCCTGCCAGCAGCAGTTCCAAGGCACGGTGCAAAAGCAGTCCGAGTTGCTGGGCCGAAGGCAGCCGAAAGGGCTTCAAGGGCTGCAAGGGTGTCCAGTCGGCCAAAAAGCGGGCCATGAACTGTAATGGGCAGCGAGCCAGGCTTTCCAAGGCCGTCACGCTCAGGGAGGACGGAAGGGACTTCAGGCGTGGCCCCATCCGGTCTGCAGCAGATTCATCCGAGGGAAGCTTCAATCCCAGTTGCCTGGCCCAACGAAGGGGCAGACAGCCTCCTTTTTCCGCATCCGCATCCAGCATCTGAAGAGCTTGTTGGCGGGGGCCGCGCGGCAGAGGCGCCAGGCGTTGGCAAGTGTCGACTTGATCCGATTCCCAGTGCTGGAGGAATCTTTGGACCCAGGGAGTCGGCGCCACCGGGCGCCCGTAGTCGTCACTGTCGGGGATCACCCAATGCAGCGCCTCAGCCGAGGTGTTGAGCAGCAGGAAGAGCAGAGTCTGCTCGTCGGTTGCTCGGGTCTTGATGGGAAGGCGGTGTCCCACGTGGCGGGCCTGGGCTGCCAAACGCCTGCGCGATTGGTCGGAGAGAAGGGGATCCTGCTCGATGCGCAAGGGCAGGCGGCCGCAGGCAAGCCCCAGCACGACCAGTCGGCGGGCCGTCAGCCCCCGGCTGCGCATCAAGGGGGCAAAAAGCACCGCCGATCGATTCCAGGGATCGCTGACGGGCCTTTCGGCGCCGCTTTGCAGCAGCCAGTCGCGCAGCAGGACTTGGGGGATGGGCAATTCCGGAAACTGCTGGGAGATCTTTTCAATGGCCTGCCGAATGCTTTTCAACCTGTCCGATCCGTTCATCCAGAACCGATGCATTGCTTTCAATTGCTGCAATGCCTCCTGAGGCGCCCAGCAGTCCTTTTGCCGTTGCGGGGCGCAGATTGAGGCGATCTGTTCGATGCGGCCTTTTTGAAAATCGCTCCAGCCTCGAAACTCCCCGAGCGTGCGGCCCCAGGCACCCTTGCCCCAAATGCCTTGAGCCCGGACTTGTTCTTCGAATTGCTCCCTGAGCGGTTCGGATTGAAGAAAGTCCCTCAAATGCGACAAGACCCACTCCGAATCTGCTTCTTCCTCCCAGATCCGGCCTAGGTTTCGCAGAATCATCTCTTCGGGTTTGGGGCCGCGGGGAGATTCCGATACTCGTAAAGGCAAGGCAAAGTCTTGAAAGACTTCGGGCAAAACCGACAGATAAGAGGCAGCCTCCGGCGCAACGATCAGGATCTCGCCAGGCTGAAGGCTGGTGTCCTCATCCAGCCAGCGGCGGATGCGCAAGGCTGCCGAGATCGCTTCAGCCCGGACCCCCGAAGCGAATTGCCAACTCAGGAATGAAGGCGGCGAGGAGGGATCGCCTTCAGGATAGTGGCGCAAAAAGAATTGGCAAGGCTCCTCGGGCGCAAGCCGGTCGAGATCCTGAGTCTCTTCAAGATAGGAACCCAGGCGGAATTGAAGGTCTTCCAGGATCGACATCACGAAGGCGAAGGCAGGATGACAGCCCTTGCCCTGGGGGCCGGCCAGGAAGGGAAAGTAAAGGCGAGTCGGCAGGCGCCGGGACACAGCGGTCAGCAGCTGGGAATTGACGTCGGTGAATTCATAGAAGCCGTGAAAGACGATCCGGGGGTCTGGGCCGTCTTCACCCGCCAAGGCAACTCGAAGCTTCCCCTCTGACAGATACTCCAACTCTTGCGCCAATTTCTGAGCCTGCAGCGGCGCCCACTCCACGTTGGCCTTCTCAAGCAGCTCCAGCCAGCGGCAGTACAGATAAAGAACCTCGCTTTCCACCGTCGCCAGTTCGGGTTGGCGGGCCAGCTCGATGATCAGATCGGACTGGCCAGGTCCGAAGCCGCCGTCTGCAAGATCGCTGAAGGTGGGCATGAGAAAACGGCTGCCGCTTCGGATTTGCGCCATTGAGCGGGCGATTTCCAAGTCCGGGGATTGCTGGCATAGATGGTGCAGCAGCAGATCCAGCAACGGACCCCGGCGCGTTCCGGGCGCAATCCCCGCTGCTGTCGATAGCCGTGACAGGAATTGGCTCAGGGGCGCCACCCGGATTCCAGCCAGCACCCTTGAGCCGACGCTGCGCAGCAACTGGAGGCGCAGGTGGTTGGCCACGCCCGCTGTGGGTACCACGACCCAAGCCGTCTGGCCGGTCGCGCAGTCGGCCTGGAGGCCCAGATCATGCACCAATCGGCGCTCCAATTGTCGGAAGGATACCCCTCGAATCAATTTCAGAGCCATCGCAGGAAGGTCCAAGGTCCAAGGTCAAGCAGAAGGAGTCGGGAAGTCAGGAATCGGGAGTCAGGAACTACAACGGGAAGGGATCCAAAAGGATCCGAAATCATTGTCTCCTTCCCCCTCCTCTGCGTCTCTGCGCCTCTGCGTGACCAAGGTCCAAGGTCCAAGGACCAAGGTCCAAGGTCCAAGGTCCAAGGTCCAAGGTC
>JANQFM010000113.1 GCA_028277865.1 Acidobacteriota bacterium | reverse complement strand
AGGATGTTTGCCTGGGCTCTCCCATCGGCAACCGCAACTGGCCGGAGACCGAGCGCCTGATCGGGTTTTTCGTCAACACCCTGGTGCTGCGAGCCCGCTTGCAGGGGCGGCCCAGCTTCCGCGATGTGCTGGATCAGGTGCGTGAAACCGCCTTGCAGGCCTACGCCCATCAGGACGTCCCCTTCGAACAAGTTGTGGAAGCCCTGCAGCCCCAACGCTCTTTGCACCACACGCCGCTCTTTCAGGTGATCTTCATGCTCACCGGCGGGCCGCAGGCCGAGCTTCGCCTGGAGGGGCTCGAGGTCTCAGTGCTTCCCATGGCCAATGTGACCTCGCAATTCGACCTGTCGCTGTCGGTGACCGAAGGCGAGCTAGGGCTGGAAGGCTACCTCAATTACAGCTCGGATCTCTTCGATTCCACCACGGCGCAGCGCATGCTGGACCACTACCGCCGACTGCTGCAAAAAGCGGTTGCCCAACCAAAGCGGCCCATCCTGGAGCTGACTCTGTGCAGCGAGGCCCAGCAGCATCAGGTCCTGGTGGAACTGCAAAGGCATTCGGCGGCAGGCGAAGTGGACATTGTCTACCGAATGGTGGAAGAGCAGGTTGGGCAGAGGCCGGATTCGGTGGCAGTCAGCCGAGAAAGGAGGACTGAGGACGGAGAACGGAGAACGGAAGAGCTGTCCTATGGAGGACTTGGCAGGCGGGCCAAGCAGGTCGTGCAGGCATTGCGTCAGGCTGGTGTGGGGCCGGAAGTGGTGGTGGGGCTGTGCGTTGACAAGTCGCTGGAAATGGTGGCGGCGTTATTCGGCGTCCTGGGGGCGGGCGGCACCTACCTGCCGCTGGATTCTCAGTTGCCGGCCTCGCGTCAGCGTCTGCTCTTGGAGAAGTCGGGTGCCCGGCTGCTGCTGGCTGCAAGGGGGCTGGCCGCATCGGAAACGGAAAGATGCTGTCCGGTGCTGTGTTTGGAAGAGATTGCAAGTGACCCGACCGTCGATGAGAAGCCGTGTCCGGTGGATCCGGAGAATCCGGCCTACTTGATTTTCACTTCGGGATCGACGGGCACCCCCAAGGGAGTGGTGGTTGCCCACCGTTCACTGGCCAACTTGGCGCAAGCCTGGATCAGGGAGTATGCGGTGACGCCGTCCGACCGGGTGCTGCAGTTTTCCACCATCAGCTTCGACCAGGCATTTGAGGAGATTTACCCTGTGCTGTGTGCCGGAGGGACTCTGGTGCTGCGCAGCCGGTCGATGCTCGACTCGGTGCCTGTATTCCTGAAGCGTTCGCTCGACTGGGCGCTGACCGTGCTCAACCTGCCCACCGCCTACTGGCACCAGATCGCCTCCGAAATATCCTCGGCCGTAGCCCTGCCCGACTCGCTGCGCCTCATCATCATCGGAGGCGAACGGGCTCTTCCGGAGCGTTTGCGGCAGTGGTTTGAGGCATTTGGCAGTGCAGAAATGGAGACCGGAGACCGGAAACCGGAAACCGGCAGAGCAGACCGAACACCTAGAACCCGGAACCTGGAACCAGAAACCTCTGCTTCTTCCGAGACCTTGGACTTTGGACCTTGGACTTTGGACTCCGCCCCCTTGCTCGTCAACGAGTATGGGCCTACTGAGGCCACCGTGGCTGCCACTTTGTGCCGTCTGGACAGCCCTTGGCTGCAAGCACTGCCCGAGGCACCCATCGGAAGGCCTCTGGCAGGGCTGCGGGCGCTGGTGGCGGATTCGGCGCTGCGGACGGTTCCGCTCGGCGTCCACGGGGAGTTGGTGCTGGGGGGTGAAGGGCTGGCGCGGGGGTATTGGAAGGATGCCGCCGAGACGGCGGAGAAATTCGTCCCCGACGCCTGGAGCGAACGCTCGGGGGCGCGGCTTTACCGTACGGGCGACCGGGTGCGCCGGCGGGCGGAAGGCAACCTGGAGTTTGTGGGCCGGCTGGACGATCAGGTCAAGCTGCGCGGCTTCCGTATCGAGCCGGGCGAGATTGAAGCGGCACTGGTCGGGCATCCGGAGGTGGCTCAGGCAGCGGTGCTGCTGCGTGAGGAGAAGCTGGTGGCGTATGTGGAGGGGAGAAACCGCAGAGAGCGCAGAGACGGAGCGCAGAGAGACGCAGAGAGATCTTCTCAGCGCCCTCCGCGTCTTCTCTCTGCGTCCTCTGCGGTTCATCCCTCCTCTCTTCGCTCCCACCTCAAAGCGCAGTTGCCCGAGTACATGATCCCCGCCGCTTTTGTCTTCCTCGATGAGATGCCGCTGACGGCGGGGCGGAAGGTGGATCGACAGGCGCTGAAGGGGCTGGAAGCGGACCTCGATCAGCCCGAGCAGGAGTACGAGCCTCCGCAGACGCCGACAGAAGAGCTTTTGGCAGGCATTTGGACCCAGGTGCTGGGAAAAAAACACGTGGGGCGCCGGGACCACTTCTTCGAGCAGGGAGGGCATTCGCTGCTGGCCACCCAGGTGGTTTCGCGCATCCGCAAGGCTTTAGGCCTGGAGATCCCCTTGCGGACCCTGTTTGAAGCGCCCCGGCTGCAATCCTTCTCCCGTCTGGTCGATATCGCCCAGCGCCG
>JANQFM010000814.1 GCA_028277865.1 Acidobacteriota bacterium | reverse complement strand
TTGGTCGAAAGGTACCAGACCCGGCACTGAAATCGGAATTCGCGTTCGGTCAATGCGCCCACCGGGCAGATGTCGATGACATTTCCGGAGTAGGGGTTGTCGAGCGTCTTGCCGGGGTTGAGGTCGATCACCGAACGGTCGCCCCGGTTAAAGACTCCCAGCTCATGGCTCCCGGACACCTCGCTGCAAAAGCGCGTGCAGCGGGTGCACAGGATGCAGCGTTCCTGGTCCAGGACGACATGGGGGCCGATGGGGAAGGCCTTGCGCTTTTTGATCTTATTTTCCAGGAAGCGGCTCTGATACTTGCCGTGCTCCATGTAGAAGTTCTGCAGGTCGCACTCGCCCGACTGATCGCAGACGGGGCAATCCAGCGGGTGGTTGTGGAGCAGGAATTCCAGCATGTTGCGGCGTCCCGCCAGCACATTCTCCGAGGTGGTCGAGACCTTCATGCCGTCGGTCGCCTCGGTGAAGCAGGCGATGGCCAGCTTGGGCATGTTCTCCAACTCGACCATGCACATGCGGCAGCTTCCGGCCACGCTCAGCCCCGGGTGGTAGCAGTAGCGGGGAATGTAGATGCCCAGCTTTTCAGCCGCCTCGATGACCGAAGATCCCTTCGCGACCTGCACTTCCTGATCGTCAATCGTAATGGTCGGCATTCGCGACTCCGTTACTTACAGAGTTCACAGAGACTTCTTTGCGCTCTCTTTGCGACTTTGCGCCTCTGCGTGAAATCCTTCTTCAACCGGCGGCTGCCACTGCGGGCTCGCCGATCATGCTGCGCCCCTGCCGGACGTAGTGCTCGAACTCCTCCCGGAACTTCAGGATGTAGCTTTCCACCGGCCAGGCGGCTGCCTCGCTGAGGGCGCAGATGCTGGTTCCCTGCATGTTCTGCGACAGGCTGAGCATGGTGTCGATGTCGCCGGGGCGCCCGCCGCCGGCTACGATGCGGTTGAGCGTCTGCAGCAGCCAGCCCGTCCCTTCGCGGCAGGGCGTGCACTGGCCGCAGGACTCGTGGGCGTAAAACGAGGTCACCACCTGCAGGGCCTTGACGATGCAGACCTCCTCATCCAGCACCACCACGCCTCCCGAACCCATCATGGAGCCCGCCTTGGCGCAGCTGTCGAAGTCCATTGCCAGGTCTTCGACTTCCTGAGCGGTCAGGATCTTGGCCGAGCTGCCTCCCGGCACCACCGCCTTCAGCTTTTTGCCGCCTGCAATGCCTCCGCCCAGATCGTAGATCAGCTCCTTGAAGCTGGATCCCACATTCATCTCGTAGACGCCGGGCTTTTCGACGCAGCCCGAGAGGCAAAAAAGGCGCGTGCCGCCGTTGCGCTCGCATCCCAGGTCGGCAAACCATCGCCCGCCGTTTTCGATGATGGCAGGCACATGGGCGATGGTCTCGACGTTGTTGAGCACGGTGGGGCAGCCGAAAGCGCCCACCACGGCAGGGAAGGGAGGTTTCAGGCGCGGCCAGCCCTTTTTGCCTTCCAGCGATTCCAGCAGTCCTGTCTCCTCGCCGCAGATGTAAGCGCCGGCGCCGCGGTGGATGTAAACGTCCAGCCCAAAGTCCTTGCCCAGCACCTTGGGCCCCAGCACCCCCTTTTCATAGGCCTCGTCCACGGCCGCTTGCAGGATCTCGTAAGGGCGAACGAACTCGCCCCGGATGTAGATGTATGCGGCATGGATCCCTACTGCCCAGGAGGTGATGATCATGCCCTCGATGAGCCGGTGGGGATCCCAGCTCATGATGTACTTGTCCTTGAAGGTGCCGGGTTCGGACTCGTCGGCATTGATGACCAGGTATTTGGGCTTGTCGGTGCCCTTGGGCACGAAGGTCCACTTGCGCCCGGTGGGAAAGCCCGCCCCGCCCAGCCCTCGCAGGTTGGAGTCGATGACCTCCTGCGTAACGTCCTCGGGCTTCATGTCGAAGGCCTTCATGGCAGCCTGATAGCCGCCCTGCTCCCGGTACCAGTCCAGCTTGCGGGCCTCCTCGTTGCCAAAATTGACAGAAAGCAGCTTCGTAACAGGCATGGCCTCAATTTGCCACAGAGGCACAGAGGACACAGAGAATTCTCTTCTTCCTCTCTCTCTGCGCCTCTGCGTGAAATCTCCTATTCCAAATTCTCCAACAACTCGTCCACCATCTCTTTACTCAGCGGGCCGTGAAAGTCCTTGTCGAGCTGCAGCATGGGCGCTTGTTCGCAGGCGCCCAGGCAGTCGCTGACCGCTTCCCAGGTTACCC
>JANQFM010000783.1 GCA_028277865.1 Acidobacteriota bacterium | reverse complement strand
GGCAAGGCGTCGCGACCGAGGCCCGCGCAGTCGTACTGTAGTGTACGTCGAGCAGGCCGGGGGAGCGCAACGCAGCCAGGGCGGATGATTTGCGGCTCCGAAGTAGGCAATCCATGAGAAATCCGGGTTAGTGCCTCTGTGGCAATCCCAGGCTCCCCAGCAAGAATTCCCCCACCGAGGACTCGGTGCAATAGTCCAGCCCGGCTGCCTCGCCGAAGATGCGGGAGTCGCCCGAGCCCAAGGCACAGCCGGCCAGGCCCATGGCGGTGGCGCACAGATACATGGTCTGCATCACCACTCCCACCTCCTTGAGGATGGTCGCGTAGACCACCGACTGGTACTTCCAGCTCAGCCTCTGAAAGCGCGCCGTCAGGACGATCATCAACTGGGGCTTCAAATCGCCTCCCACAGCCCGGCGCGCCGATTTGAAAAGCCTTTCCAAAGCCTCCGGCGAAGCCTCCAGGGGGCAAAGGCTGTGGCTGCCGGGCTGATAGTGGAAGAGTCCGGGATCGAGCCCGCGGCAGGATCGGACCAGCAGGTAAAACTCCAGGGGATAGCAAGCCCCTCCGCTGGGGTAGGGACGGGATGACAGTTCGACCTTCTCGATCTGAAATGTCAGGCGCAGTCGTGCAACGCGGAAGAGGAACTCCCCGACTTGGCGGACTGTCAGAGGCTCTGGTGCATAGGTCCGAATCGATTTTCTGGCTTCCTGGACCTGGCAATAAGGAGGATCGGAATCCTGCATCTCGTCCAAATTGGGGCGGTCCAGTTCGATCCGGCAGCGCTCCGACTGCCCGGCGGTCGGCTTCAGGGCCGGCGGCACTTGATCTGTGAAGGGATAGGTGGCACCAAGAGGATTGAGGTGCCATCCCAGGCGGCTGCGGGAATGGAAGAGGAGGTCGTGAAACTCCCACTGCTGCGCAGGATGCTCATCGGCCGTCATGCCTTGCTCATCCACGGGCCAGGCAATCTGAGCGTCCAGAAGCAGTCCGGCCAGAGCCTGTGCGGAAGGCGGAGACAGACCGGGGACGGCCCTGTGCAACTGCTGGGCAAAACGGGGCTCGGTCAGGATTCCCAGCAGAGAAGCGCCTTGCCAACCCTGCAGAATCACCTGGCAGGGCGACAGAGGAGACTCCAGGAGCAAATCCCCATCCCATCGGCGGACGCAGGCAAATCGGCACAGGCGCAACCGGAGCCCCGGCCGGGTTGCCGCCTTTCCAGGCTCGAAGCGGTCGGGGCGGCTCAGCGGCACGACTCTGGCCAGCTGGCGGCCTTCCACCTCCAGGCTCCGCATCAGCAGAGACTTGTCGAACAGCCCCCGGAGCAAATAAAAGAAATGGGCCAGTTGATGGGGGCCGCTCACCTCTTCGGCCCGATCGGCCAGCTGCTCCTCACTGCCACCCTGCCCGGAGAGCATTTCGAGGACCGCCCGCAGTCCGGGCGAAAGCTGTTTGCGAATCCAAAGGCAGAGAGGGGATCGGACCACTGCGGTGTCGTCGCTGATTTCAACCTCGGCCAGGGGATGCCACTGCAAGATCCATCTTGTCATGGGAATGTCCGCATCTTGACTCAGCATCCGGACAAAGGCAAGCCCCTCGGCGGACAAGATCTGAAAAGCATCGCTGCGGCGGCTGACTGCACTTGGCGAGCAAGCGAGGCGTAGCTGTATGCTGCAGGTCTTAACCCCAATACTGCTCGATTAAGGGGGATTGTGCTGGAAGCAATGGAGGCCACGTGCCGGGCTTGTCCCGGTCGAGCCGTGTTTAGTGACCAGACACGCTTCAAATACCCTATCGCCACCACGGAGCTTGACTCCGTGGAGCGATGTTTCATGGCTACGATCCCAATCTCCGACAAGTGCTCCCAGCCCGGGCAGCCGCCTGAAACAGGAAGCTATTGTGGGCACTTGCTGCAATCCGGCCATTTCGCCCTCTGCGCAGGAAACATCGCCCCACTGAGGCAAGCTCGGAGGTGGCGCATCATACCTTTTGCCCGGTTCTGGTTTCCAAACACGGCCCGACCGGGACAAGCCCGGCACGTGGCCATTTATCCTCCGCGCCAGTTTCTTTCCTTAAGTGAGCAGCATTGGGCCTAAAAAGGGGGTAAGCTTTAAGCAATGGAAACCGGATACACGGCGATTGTCAAAAGGAAAGGAGACTGGTGGAT
>JANQFM010000762.1 GCA_028277865.1 Acidobacteriota bacterium | reverse complement strand
TAAAAGTGTGGGCATGAGAGTCAAATTCAATCTTCTGCTCCAGTTCATTCTGCTGGCTACGACGGCTGCGGCTCAGTCTGCAGGGCACTATTACCCGGGCAAGTGGGACGACTGGCAGCGGCGAACCCCGCAGCAAACGGGATTCGACGCCGCCCTGCTCGAACAGGCCGTCCGGTTCGCCAAGGAGCACGAAAGCCGCCGAAGCGTCCTGCCGCTGCGCGAGCCCTACAATGAAATCATCGGACCCACCAAGCCCCCCAGCGGCATGAACGGACTGATCGTGCGCCACGGCTACATCGTGGCCGAATGGGGAAACACCCGCGAGGTGGACATGACCTTCAGCGTCACCAAGTCCTATCTTTCAACCACCGCAGGACTGGCCTGGGACAAAGGGCTGATCCGCGATCTGGACGACCCGGTGCGCCTTTACCTGCACGACGACCGCTTCGATACCCGGCACAACTCCCCCATCACCTGGCACCAGATGCTCAATCAGACCAGCGGATGGGAGGGGACCTTGTTCGGCAAGCCCGATTGGGCCGACCGCTTCCAGGAAACTCGGCGGCCTTCGGAAGAGCCCGGCAAGCACTGGCGCTACAACGACGTGCGGGTCAATGCACTGGCGCTGGCGCTGCTCAACGTGTGGTGGCGCCCACTGCCCCAGGTGCTCAAACAGCACATCATGGATCCCATCGACGCCTCGCCCACCTGGCGCTGGCACGGCTACAACAACTCCTGGGTGCTCATCGACGGCCTCAAGATCCAGTCGGTGAGCGGCGGAGGGCACTGGGGAGGCGGCATGTTCATCAACAGCCGCGATCACGCCCGCTTCGGCTACCTTTTCCTGCGCCAAGGAAAATGGAAGGACCGTCAGCTGATCTCTCAAGAGTGGATCCAACGGGCCAGCACGCCCACTCCCCTCAATCCCAGCTACGGCTACATGAACTGGTTCCTCAACAGCCCTGAGCGCAAGCAGTTTGCCTCCGCACCCGTAGGGAACATCTTCTTCCTGGGCGGAGGAACCAACATGATCTGGATCGACCCCGATCACGACATGGTGGCGGTGGTGCGCTGGATCGAGCGCTCCCAGGTGGATGCCTTCATCGGGCATGTCCTGGCTGCCATCCTGGAGTAGCTCAGCCTCTAAATACGCTGGTATTCGGCCGCCGCTGCATCCGCTCTGCCGACACCTGGCTCCTTCGAAGTAGTCCCGGCTACGCCTGTATCGCCAGGCACCGGCAGAGCGGCCCATCGCCGCCTTCGATACGTCACCGGGCTCCTCGCGACGACAACCCGTGAGAAATCCGGGTTAGCCGCAAATCGGGCTGCAAGCAATAGAAGCCACGTGCCGGGCTTGTCCCGGTCGGGCAGTGTTTAGTAACCAGACCCGCTTTAAAAACGCTGCCGCCACCACGGAGCTTGACTCCGTGGAGCGATGTTTCAAGGCTGGGATCCAATCGCCGGCAAGACTCCCCAGCCCAGGAAAGCCCCACCCACCCAGCACCTGCGACCCTCCGCATACCCTGCAATTGGATACTTTTGCGGGTACCGCCTGGCAATCGGATCATCGTGCCTAAGGAAACATCGCCCCACCGAGGCAAGCTCGGATGGTGGCGCACTTTTTTCTGTAGATCCGTTCTGGTTTCCAAACACGGCCCGACCGGGACGAGCCCGGCACGTGGCCTCGATCCTTCCAGTGCCAAACCTCTTAACCCGGATTTCTCACGGATTGTCGTCGCGAGGGGCCGCAAGCGCCGTCCCGGCAAGGCGTCGCGACGGAGGCCGCGCAGGCATACTGTCTGTACGAAGAGCAGGCCGAGGAGCGCAATGCAGCCAGGGCGGATGATTGTTCGCTGCGCTCACTAAGCCGCTTCGCTCGAAGGCGGCTCCGCGATAGGCAAACCGTGAGAAATCCGGGTTAAGTGGACGGTAATGGGGTTAGCCGGTGGTCAAGCCGTCCCAGCGCAACCACCGGAAGAAGGCCCAAAGATATAATGCTCCCTGGAGCGCTCTGGAAGAAGTGCCTCTATCCGAAATAAGCAACTTTTGCGACTGCCTGATGCAGGGGGATGCATTGAATTTACGGCGCTGGCGAAAACAGGATCCGCCCCCTTCCGATGGTCGAAAAGCTGCTCGGCTTTCGCTTGGCTTGGCATTGGCAGTGTTGGCCCTGCTTGTTGGCGCCTGGGCCTTGCTGCGCCTTGACTCTCCTCAGGCCCGCCTGATCCGGCCCGGCTCCTCCTTGCAGGTTCAAGTGGCCCGTGGCGAGGTCCATCGCTATCGGCTGGCAGGCCCGCCGGCAACCCCGCTGCTGGTCAAGGTCCATCAGCAGGGAGTCGATCTGATCGTGGGATTCGATGGCAGCCCAGTCTGCAGCCAGGCCAGCCTGGACAGCCCCCGCCAATGGCACGGGCTGGAGTCGCTGCTGCTGGAAAGCGGCATTCGCCCCCAGGAATGCCTGCTGGAGGTCCGCTCCAAGGGAAAGGGCAGTTATCGAATCGTCGCCGAAGCAATAGCCCGCAGCCAGGTGCGCCGTTTGGCGGCTGAAAAGGCGCTCACACAGTCAGGTCAACTCTACCTGCAGGGAAGGCCGGAGTCCTGGCGCCAGGCTGCTGAGCACCTCCAAGCAGCCCTTGAGATCTGGAGAGGCTTGAAAGACCCGGAGCAAGAAGCCAGAGCCTTGTTCAAGCTGGCTGTGCTGAAGAGGCTGCTGGGAGAAAACGTTCAAGCCATGCAGATGCTCTCAGCAGCACTCCCTTTGTGGCAATCTGACCGCCTGGGCCGTGCGGACTGCTGGAATGAGATCGGCCTATTGCACTCGGCCAAGGGTGAAACCGGCAAGGCCTTGTCGTTCTACCGCAAAGCGCTCAGCCTG
>JANQFM010000745.1 GCA_028277865.1 Acidobacteriota bacterium | reverse complement strand
ATCCATCATCTGGGGATAAAAGCCCGCCGCCAGTGCCGCTTCCTTGGCCCTCTCCCTGAACGGTTCCAAATCCTCGACAGTGGAGGAGATGAACACGATAGGCGCACTTCGCTTGGCTTTCTTGGTCATCGAAGCTGAATACACCTTATCAGCTTGGGCAACCTCTGTGAAGCTCAGTTCCTCGCCGGAGTGATCCGATCCAGACTCCCGAGCAATTCAGTATGGCCCCCTTTGCGGATTTGCGTTCTTTGCGCGAAACCCGTCAGCCCGCCATGGAGTTTCACCCGGCTCAAACCCGCGTCAGTACAGGCTTGGTGCAAAAGTGTAACTCTCTGGGAGATGTCCGGGAGGGTAGTGGAAGCAGAAAACCGGATTTCACGCAGAGGCGCAAAGACGCGGAGGAGGGGGGTAAGAAGGGAGAGAAAAGACTGCTTGCTCATTTATGAAGTTTCCTTTCTCTCTTTCTTTCTTTCTTATTGTTTCAGGCTGAGGCCAGTGGTATTTTTTGAACGGATTGATTCCGGCAGTTGTCACTGGCAAATGGCATTGCTTTGGTTCTTGGCTGCTACCAGCCTGAATGGATCTAGTAGCACTTGCCGATAAAACCGAGGGAAAATCATGATTTCGGGATTGCGGCGCAGATTGTTCGTCGTGCCCCTCGCTGACAATGACCATGGCAAGACAACACTCGTTACAGGCCTGCTCGAACAAGCGGAGCGACGATCCCACACAAAAGCACAAAAGAAGAGGAGGCTACTCATTTCTCCATGGGCTCAGCAGGTCGATGCCTACGTCTTTGTACGCTCTTACCGAGAGACCGAGAAAAAGAAATTCCCAGACGTACGACAGGCGCTCGACGCGAACGACCCTTCGTGGCGTCAACGTGACTTGATTCTAATGCCAAGCCATCTGCACCGAGAGGATTGCGAACCAATGATCGAGCTTGCACACGAAGCAGGTTTTGATGCCATCTGTGTGCTGCTTCTGCTCGACCGAAATGAACTTCGGGATGCTGATGAGCTACAGCGCGCCGTTCAATGCCGAGCTCTTGCTTGGGATGCTCGATGGACTATTGACAATCCCAGAACCTCCAATTGGCGACCTCAGGTGAAAGCTCTCGGTACTGAGCTATGGTTCGCGATGTGCGCAACTATGTTTTGTCGGTAGTCGTGGCAACTCAACAGATCCCACCAAGCAACCTATGAACGCACAAACCCATTCCAGGCTGGCCGACTTCATCTGCAGCATCTGCAACCTCCTCCGAGAAGCTTCCCAGCGAGTGAACGATGCTTCGAAGGCTGCCCAAGACAGAGGTACAATCGCTGTATGAACCGCGTCTCCATCCGACCAGAAATGCTCCGCTGGGCGCGTCGGCGCTCGGGCAAGGATCTGGACGAGCTGACGCACCGCTTCCCCCGCCTCCAGCTTTGGGAGAAGGGGGAGTCGTTCCCGACCCTCAAGCAGCTTGAGAGCTTCGCCAAGGCAACCTACACCCCCGTTGGATTTCTCTTCCTGGACGAACCGCCGCCCGAACGCATCCCCATCCCCGATTTCCGCACCGTCGGAGGCCGAATTGTGGCTCAGCCCAGCCCCAATCTGCTGGAGACGATCTACTTGTGCCAGCAGAGGCAGGCCTGGTATCGGGAATTCGCCCGCTCGATCGGGCAAAAACCGCTTCCCTTCGTTGGCAGTGCAGGCCTGGATGATCCCGTCGAGACGACGGCAGAAAAGATGCGTCAGGCGCTGCATTTCGACCTGGATGCGCGGCGCGACTGCCCGACTTGGACCGAAGCCCTGCGCGAGTTCATCCGCCAAGCCGATGCGCTGGGCGTCTTGGTGATGGTGAGTGGCGTGTACCTCAACAACACCCACCGCAAGCTTGACCCCCAGGAATTTCGCGGCATCGCCATGGCCGACGATCTGGCACCGCTGGTTTTTATCAATGGCGCCGACAGCAAGGCTGCCCAAATGTTCACGCTGGCCCACGAGCTGGCCCATATCTGGCTGGGACAGTCGGCTCTATCCGATTCCGATCCGAGCGTGGCCTCCGGCAGCGACGTGGAGGTGTGGTGCAACCATGTGGCGGCCGAGCTGCTGGCTCCTTTAGAGGTTGTGGCGGAGGAGCTGCGTCCGGGACAGCCATTGGAAACGGAGGCCCAAAGGCTGGCGCGGCGCTTCAAGGTCAGCAGTTTAGTGATGCTCCGTCGCATCTATGACACAGGCCGTGTTCCATACACTCAATTCCAGCGAGCCTACGACGCCGAACTGGAACGCCTCAAAAAGCAGCCCAAGGGCAGCGGAGGCGACTTCTACCTGACACAAGCTGCCCGCGTCAGCAAAAGGTTCGCGCGGGCGCTGGTGGCCAGCACGTTGGAAGGCCAGACCCTCTATCGCGACGCGCTGCAAATGCTGGGGATCTCCAAAGTCAAGACCTTTCAAAAACTCGGCCGCAGCCTGGGGTATTCGACCTGATGGCCTACTTGCTTGACGCCAATGTGTTCATTCAGGCCAAGAACCTGCACTACGGCCTTGACTTCTGCCCCGCCTTCTGGGATTGGCTGATGGCTGAGAACGATGCCGGGCAGGTCTTCAGCATCGAGAAGGTCGGCGACGAGCTTGAGGCGGGAAACGACGAATTGGCCCAATGGGCGGCTGCGCGGGGAAAGGCGTTCTTTCTCCCGCCAGACACAGCCATGCTGAAGACCCTGACTGCCGTCAGTACCTGGGTCAATGGCCAGAATTACAACTGGGCGCCGAATTCATCCTCTGCGTGGAGGAGGCGCTGGATTCGGTGCTCGTATGTGGGGTCTCATTCCAGTCAGCCAGGATGTCGCGCAGGAAAGGCTCGATGTGCTTCCGCTCGTCGAGGTTGCGGATGCCCCTTAACACCTCATCAGTGATCGCCTGGCGGGATACACGACCGGCCAGTTCAAACTCTTCGATGCCCTCGATTCGCACCAACATGTGGGAACAGATTATAGGGATTGGTCGCGAAGAAGCGAAGGCTGCCGGGGCTCAGAGACTTCGTGTGAATCGGGACGGGCTGGGCTGGAACTTGACCAGCCCGCCATCTGTAATGGATCATTACGGGGAGCATAGGAGCAAAGAGCCATGTCGGCAGCCACCGTTTCAACTCTGGTGAGAATGATGGAATCGCTTCCCGATCCTGTGCAGGACCGGGTTGTCGAGCATCTCCGCGAGTACATTGAAGACTTGCGCGACGAGCTGCGCTGGGACTCCCAGTTCGAGGCCTCTCAATCGAAGCTGGCCAAGGCAGCTCGCAAAGCCCGTGAGCAAATCTCGCAAGGCCATTCCAAGCCGATGGACGTCGAAGCGCTGTGAACTCGGCGACCCTAACCCTCCCCTCCTTTTGGAAGGCCTACCGCCCTCTCCCTGAAGAGATCAAGGCAGCCGCCCGCAAAGCCTACCGGCTGTGGATCGAGAATCCGTTTCATCCCTCTTTGCATTTCAAGTGCGTCCACCGCGAAGAGGATGTCTGGTCCGTGCGTGTGACCCGAGGCTACCGGGCTTTGGGCGTGCTGGACGGCGATACCGTCACATGGTTCTGGATCGGAGGCCACCAGGAGTACGAGCGCTTCCTTCCATAGGAGTGTTGGACGCCGGTGGACGCCCCTCAGCGGACCCGGATTCCAGAAGTTTTCAAGCAGGCCGGGGGCTGGTGAAAAAATCGTCCAACCCCCTGATATGGTAGGCGATCCGTTGATTTTGATGGATCGTTGAAAGGCTGGTTGCGGGGGGAGGATTTGAACCTCCGACC
>JANQFM010000707.1 GCA_028277865.1 Acidobacteriota bacterium | reverse complement strand
TTTGGTTTGATGGGGAGGGGTTCACGCAGAGGCGCAGAGACGCAGAGAGAGGGGGAAAAGGGGGATGTCGGGCGGGATTCCATTGATTGAGAGGGCGGGTGAGCAGGGGGACAGAGTCGCACTGCTGGACGAAGCAGGAGAACACCTATTCTCCGAACTGCTGGTTGCAGCGCGGAAAGTGGCGGGAGGGCTGTTGCAAGGGCGGCGCGACCTGCAGGAAGCACGCATCGCATTCATTCTCCCGCCCGAGGCCGATTATGTGGCCACTTTGTGGGGAATCTGGATGGCCGGGGGGGTAGCCGTGCCCCTTTGCACTACCCATCCGGCACCGGAATTGGAATACGTCCTGAAGGACACCCAGGCTGAAGCCGTGGTGGTGCATCCGTCTTTCCAGGAAAAGATCCGGGAGGCCGGCGGGCAGTTGCAGCTTCGGATGCTGCCCAGCGGCAGGTGGGCTGATGCGGAGCCTGCTTCCCTGCCCTGCATCGAGATGGGGCGCCGCGCTTTGATCCTTTACACCAGCGGCACCACCAGCCGTCCCAAGGGCGCCGTATCGACTCACCGCAACCTGCAGGCCCAGATCCGCTGCTTGATCCAGGCCTGGGCCTGGACGCCTCAGGACCGCAGCCTGCACGTCCTGCCGCTGCACCATACCCACGGCATCGTCAACGCCCTGCTCTGTCCCCTTTGGGCGGGCGCCGTGTGCGAGTTTTCAGCCGGATTTGACGCCCGCCAGGCCTGGGAGCGTTTCATGGCGGGCGGCATCAGAGTCTTTATGGCTGTGCCGACCATTTACTCGCGCCTCATCGCCGCATGGGATTCGGCCTCGCCGGACGAACAAGTCAAGATGTCCCAAGCCTGCCGCAGCCTGCGCCTGATGATCTCGGGCTCGGCAGCCCTGCCGGTCAGCGCCTTCGAAAAGTGGAAGCAGATCAGCGGGCACTCCCTGCTGGAGCGCTACGGTATGACGGAAATCGGCATGGCCCTTTCCAATCCGCTGCATGGGGAGCGCCGCCCCGGAACCGTCGGCCGGCCCCTTCCAAGAGTCGAAATCCGATTGAGCGGCGAAGACGGCCGGCCGATCGAGGGGGAGGGCCGGCAAGGAGAGATCTGGGTGCGGGGCGACAACGTCTTTGCCGAGTACTGGCAACGCCCTCAGGAAACCCGAGAGGCTTTTTGCAGAGGCTGGTTCCGCACCGGCGACGTGGCTGTCGTCGAGGACGGCTACTACCGCATCCTGGGACGCCGGTCCGTGGACATCATCAAGACGGGCGGCTACAAGGTCTCCGCCCTGGAGATCGAGGAGATGCTGCGCACGCATCCGCAGGTGCAGGAATGCTCTGTTGTGGGTGTCGAGGATCCGGAATGGGGCGAACGAGTTTGTGCAGCAGTCCTGCCTCGAACCGGCTGCAGCATTTCGCTGGACCAGCTTCGCTCCTGGGCCAAAAAGCGCATGGCGGTCTACAAGGCTCCCTCTGCGCTGCGGGTGGTTCAGAACCTGCCCCGCAACGCCATGGGAAAGGTGATGAAGCCGGAGGTGAAGAAACTTTTTGAGAATCCGCTTGACGAGTCAGATAATCATATTCTATGATTTTTCCATGAAACGGATTTTGAGTGTCACGGAGGCGGCCAGAAACTTTTCGGACTTGATCAATCGGGCTTTCTACAGGGGCGAGTCTTCGCTTTTGCTGCGCGCCGGCCAGCCGGTCGCCAGCCTGGTCCCGGCGGCACCGGGGGCCATCACCGGCAAAGAGCTGGCCGAGATTTGGGATTCCCTGCCTCATCTGAGCCAAGACGAGGCGGACGAATTCGCCAAAGATGTGGAGGAGGCTCGTGAGGCCATGAACCAGCCTCCCGAGGCGCCGGCATGGGATTGATCCTCGATTCCTCCGTCTTGATCGCGGCGGAGAAGAAAACCCTCAATATCGTCCAACTGCTGCAGGAGGAAAGTGGGGGGGATCTGATCGCCATTGCCGCCATGACAGCCTCGGAGCTCTTGCATGGATATGAGCGGGCGCCGGCTGGAAAGCGGCGCATCAACAGAGGCAACTTTGTGGAAGAGATGCTGCGTCGAATCCCTTGCATTTCCTTCGACTTGGATGAAGCCCGCGAGCACGCCCGAATCTGGGCCGGCCTGGAAGCGCAAGGCAGCCGCATCGGGGCGCATGATCTGGTCATCGCAGCCGTCTGCTTGGCACACAACTACCGTTTGGCTACCCTGAACGAGGACGAATTCCGGCGCGTCCCCGGCCTTCAACTGGTCGACTGCAAACCGTACACTGTCAGTGGCTGATCAAACATCCGTCACTCGGCGCACATTGCGTCTTGGCGCGAAACCGAAGGGAAAAGACCGATGCCTGCCAAACTTTATGACCTGTCGCAACCCCTCAACCAGGAATGCTCCTTTTGGCCCTATTACCCCCCTTTCGAGGTCAAGTACATCAAGCGCAAGTCCGAGCACGGCGTCAACGCGCAGTACATCCAAACCTCCAACCACATGGGGACTCATCTGGACTCCCCCCGACACTTCGTCACCGGCGGCAAGACCATCGACCAGATCCCCCTGGAATGGCTTTACGGACCCGGCGTCATCGTCGACCTGAGCGATGAAATGGACGACCTGGCGCTCTACACTCCTGAAATGATCGAGTCGCGCGCCGAAGTCCGTCAGGGAGACCTGCTCTATCTGCACACCGGGTGGGAACGCTACGCCCAATTCGGATCCCAGCCCGACGAAGAACGCTACATCCACCGCCATCCCGGCGCCCATCCCGACCTGGTGGACTGGCTGCTGGAGAAAAAAATCCACATTTGGGGCGTGGATTGCATCTCCACCGATCACCCCATGAACCTGCCGATCGGACGCTTTTTGGGCAAAGGCATGCACGGCCATTGCGACAAGGTCCGGGCTCTGTGCGAGGCCAAATTCGGCAAGGACGAAATGGACAAGCTGTTCCCGGAAGAGGCTTATCAACTTACCCACAACGCCCTTTTTCCCTACGACTGCATGCACATCGAGAACTTGGGCGGGGACATCAACAATCCCAAGCTGCATAATCGCCGGCTGACGCTGGGATGCTTCCCCTGGCTCTTCAAAGGCGGGGAGGCGGCCTTTTGCAGGGTGGTGGTGTTTGTGGAGAGAGAGGGATAGGGGATAACCGCAGAGGGCGCAGAGAGGGGGACGCAAAGAGGCGCAGAGAAGAATACTCCCAACTGACAACCGACAACCGACAACTGGCCACTGATGAACTCTGAAATCGCCCTCATGTCGGCCACCGAATTGCGGCGGCTGATGGGACGCCGGGAGCTGTCGCCCGTCGAGGTCGTACAAGCCTGCCTGGAGCAGGTCGAACGGCACAACAAGACGGTTAACGCGGTGGTGACGCTCAATCCAGACGCTGTAAAACAGGCCCGCCGCCTCCAGGAGCGGACCTCAGCCGGGGAGGAAGGGCTGCTTTACGGCCTGCCGGTGGGCATCAAGGACGTCACGCCCACTGCCGGGTTGCGCACTACCTATGGCTCGCCTCTTTACTCCGATCATATTCCTGAGCAGGACGCCCTGGTCGTCGAGCGCCTCAAGAGGGCTGGCGCCATCATATTGGGCAAGACCAACGTCCCCGAGTTTGCCGCCGGTGGAAACACCTTCAACGAAATCTTCGGCCCCACACGAAATCCCTGGGATGCGCAACGTACTGCGGGCGGCTCCACGGGTGGCGGAGCGGCGGCGCTGGCCACGGGGATGATCGCGCTGGCCGAGGGAAGCGACCTGGGAGGCTCGTTGCGCATGCCGGCCTCCTTTTGCGGAGTGGTGGGCCTGCGCCCCTCTCCCGGGCTGGTGCCGACAGTCCCTTCCGAATACCTGTGGGACACCTTGCAGGTCAGCGGAGGCCTGGCCCGCACGGTCGAGGACGTGGCGCTCTTTTTGCAAGCGACAGCAGGATCCAGCCCGCTCTGCCCGGTTTCGCAACCGACAGCCGGACGCGACTTCGTTTCCGCCCTTCAAGCTGGAATCCCGCAAGGACTGCGCCTGGCCTATTGCCCCGACATCGCCGGCATCGGCATCGATCCGGACGTGGAGAGCATCTGCCGCAAAGCCGCTTTCGAGTTGGCCCAGAAGGGGGTCTCGGTCCAAGAGTCCGATTTGGACCTCTCTTTTGCCCGCTCCGCTTTCAAGGCCTTGCGCGGCTACTGGATGGTGGCTCATCATCGCCGACGCATCGGCCTTCTCGACCAACTAGGAAGCAATCTGGCCGGAAACATTCGGGCCGGATTG
>JANQFM010000083.1 GCA_028277865.1 Acidobacteriota bacterium | reverse complement strand
AAGGAGGAGGTCACGTGTTCGAGCCACGTACCGCCCACCAATCTTTTCAACAACTTACGGGGACTGGCCAATAGTCTACGCAGGATGGCGATCGGATCGACATGGGCGGCCCGTCGGGCAGGGATGAAGGTCGCCAGCAAGGCGACGACCGTGAAGAGGGCGTTGGCGCCGGCAAAGCTGAGTGCGTCCAGAGGGGACACGCCATAGCTTCGGTTAGCGTCGAATCGATGTTGCATTGCACGAATTTGCGCCTTATCGCAGGGCTCGTGGTTCAAGATTTGTCCACGCCGATCTGAGGACTTGCTGTTGAAGCTTGGCATTCGGCCAGCCCGATCCGCATCACTGGAAGAGGCTTTCGATATCGCCCACCGGGAAGCTGCGCAGGTTGGGGGACAGCTCGGGGCGGCTTCGGCCCATTCGGGGTTGGGTCGAGAGGGTTTGGAAGGCTTGTTCGAAGCGGTCCATCAGGCCGTCGGCTGCACGGAAGGAGTCTTCGGCGATGAAGATCCAGATTTCCAGCAGGTCGGTTTCAGCCTGGCGGGTTCTGAGGATGCGCGGCATCAGGACCGTCCGGCGGCCGATGCCCGCGACTGCAGGATCTCCCGGCCCTTGGCCTTGATGGCCTCAATGTCCAAAGGCGCCACGTCGCCTCGGCGGGCCTGGTCCAGTCCAACTTGGATCTCTTGGCGGAGCTTTTCGGTGCGCAGTTGCTGCACCAACTCCTGGGCCTGGAAAAGGCGCAGGGCGGCGCGCAGGACTTCGTTGGGCGAGTGATAGCGGCCCGCCTCAACCTGCTCCTGGACAAAGCGCTCAAGATCGGGGGTCAGGGAAACGTTCATGGCCCTATGATCTCACGAGGCGTCCTTCCGCTTCAACGGCCAAGACGGGTCGACTGCCAGCGAAAGGGACGGTCTAGCCGATGCTATGACGGAGACGGCTTTGGCGGATCCACTATGCCTGAAGAGTCGGCAGAACACAATGATCGTTGACTTATAAGTCGTTTTTTATCTTTTACTTGCGGGACGCTTCGAGGTATGATCGGTCTGCACGGCGTTGCAGCGGTTTCCGCGGCTCATTCCAGGCGTTTTCTGAAGGACCGGACCCATGGCGCGAATTCATCTCACAGACAAGGCGATTCGATCTCTGCAGGCGGACGGGCAAGCGGCCTATCAGGACTACTGGGACTCCTCTTTCCCCGGCGGACGGTTTGGGGTCCGGGTGTCCAAGGCGACGAGAGCCAAGACCTTTCAGCTCTACTACCGGGCCAATGGAAGACGCCGGCGCGAGACGATCGGCAGGTATCCGGACCTCTCGCTGGCGGACGCCCGTGCCAGGGCGCGGGAGACCCTGGCACGCGTCCAGATGGGCAGCGACCCGTCCGAAGAGAAGCGGCAGTAACAGTCGGCGCCCACTTTTGGCGAACTGGCCTCCCAATTCCTCAGCTCCCCCAGGACTTCGAAGCTGGCGGCCCGCACCCGGCATGAATATCAGCGCATCCTCAACCACGATCTGCTTCCGGCCTGGGACAGGATCAAAGCAGTAGACATCAAAAATGAAGAACGTGGCGAGCTGCTCGACCAGGTGCTGGACCGGGGCAGCGAGATCATGGCCAACCGGACGCGGGCGCTCATCTCGGTCATCTTCAACTTCGCCATCGAACGTGAGATCGTGGAGTACAGCCCGGTCACTGGAGTGCGCCGGCCAGCCGCCGAGCGCAGGCGCGACCGGGTGTTGTCCGAAGAGGAGATCCGGACGCTTTGGGAAGCCCTGGAGCTAGAGCATCTCACTATCTCCGGGCTCTTCCGCTTCCTGCTGCTGACGGCCCAGCGCAATGAGGAGACTCGCCTAACCCGCTGGGAGCATCTTGAGGATGGCGTCTGGCGGATTCCGGCCGAGAACACCAAGAACGGGCGTGCCCACTCGGTGGCGCTGAGCCCTCAGTCATTGGCGGTGCTGGAGCCGCTGCGCAACGGGAAGTCGCCCTGGGTGTTCGCCTCGCCGTCCAGCCGCTCGAAGGGTCCGATCCTCTGGGTCTCGCACGCCTGCATCCGGCTGAAGAAGCGCTGCGGATTCGACTTCCGGCCCCACGACCTGCGCCGCACGGCGGCCAGCGGCATGGCGGCGCTGGGGACATCGCGCGAAACGCTGAGCAAGATCCTCAACCACAAGTCGGCGGACGGTTCGGTGACGGCCATTGATGACCGCTATGACCGGGAGGCCGAGATGCGGCGGGCGCTGTTCGCCTGGGGGAGCAAGCTGGAGGCGATTCTCGATCAGAAGTCGCCCAAGGTTTTCAGGATCGGTTGAAGCTGGAATCTCCAGCCTCCTAATCCTCCTCGGTGCCCTTCTCGAGGATGGCAAGCCCAAGCGGCCTGATTCGGTATTGCTGCTTGGAGGTGCGTGGCTTGTCGGGGATTGTCATCTCCAGCCTACCATCAGTCAGCAAAGCTTCGAGATAATTCATTCTGAAGTGCTTTCTGTCGGCTATCCGCTAGACCGGATGCCTTTTGAGGGTCGTCTCTGGAAGCTGGCTGCCGGGCTGCCTCAAGCATACCTTGGAATCGATGTCCAACTTGGGGGGTAACTTGGGGGGTACTT
>JANQFM010000656.1 GCA_028277865.1 Acidobacteriota bacterium | reverse complement strand
CAGGAACTGATCCCTTTAACACCTCCTGTCTTTCACATCTTGATGGCCCTGGCCGATGGCGAAAAGCACGGCCAGGGCCATCAAGATGTGAAAGACAGGAGGTGTTAAAGGGATCAGTTCCTGGGGGTGTTCGGCATCGGATTTCAAGGGTCCGCTCCTTTCACATCGTATCTGTCGACCCACACTATAGCGTAACTCGACATAGAGGCACAAGGGCTTCTTGGGTGGAAACAAGATCCCGGCCCCTCACTATCACTACACTATTGGGGATTCGGGAAGGCCGCTTGAGCGGCGTTCCCCGAAGGGCTTCAACCCTGAGGGGATTTAGGCCAGTCCTTTAGGGCTGGTAAAGAAGCGGTCGGTTCAGAGGGCAGCCCGTTTTTCGAACGGGCTTTTCACAGCGGCTTGAGCCAACTCCTGGGCCAGCGTCAAAGGCTGCATCCGGGGTACGGCTGAAGCCTCGGGGAGGGAAGCCCGTTGAAACGGGCTATAGGTTCTTGCGCCGCCTGATCACCAGCCCTGAAGAGCTGGCCTATCAACCCTCAGGGCTGAAGCCCTTCGGGAAAGCCCGCTGAAGCGGGCAGAAGGGGCCAGCGCCGGTGGCAAGGCCGTTTCGGGCAACCCCGACGACCGGCCAAGAAAAATGATTGCATCCCGGCTTGGCAGGGCACCGCAGAATATTGCTGCCCATAGGCAAACCATGAGAAATCGGAGCTTGACCCTGCCAGGCAGCCTCGGGAAGGTTGGGCAAGCTCAGATCTCGCTGCAGGAACTGCCGTAGGCGAAGCAGCTATAGCAGCGGTGGTGCTTGAGCATAACGCGTTCGGGGAGGCTTTCGCGCAGCGACCCGCCCTGGTCGTAGTCGGGGTCGTCGTCCACCAGCGTACAGGCGTAAATGCGCATCCGGCCGTCCTTTTTGATGACCATCTTGCTGAAATTGCACATGAAGGCGGCGCGGGTTTCGGCGCTTTGGTAGCGGGTCATGCAGTCCTCGGTGATCTCCGGAGCCTGGGCCTTGCTCTGAGAGCCGGGGGTCAGGAAGTCGGGGAAGGAGACGATACGCAGGCTTTCAGGCAGGCCCGCCCGCTTGAAGGCCGTGCGGAAGCTGTGCTCGACAGCTTGCAGGTCTTCGCTCTTTACCATTTGCCGTGCGACCGAAATGGGAAAGCCGAGTCTATGAATCTCTCTGAGGCCCAGCAGGGCCTTTTCGAAATTTCCCTCTCCCCGGCCTGCATCGTGCCGTTGGGCATCGCTGTAGTCCAGGCTGACCCGGAAAGAGACGGGGTGCTGCTTGCCGAGCAGGCTCTCGACCTCCTGAATCCTCTTGAGCAGCGGATCGGTTGCATTGGTCAGCACCAGGCAGGGATTGAACTGCAGGGCATAGGAGAGGATGCGGACCAGGTCCTTGATTACGAAGGGTTCGCCGCCGGTGAAGGAAAACTGCTCGACGCCCAACTGCACCGCTTCGTCGATCAAAGGCTGGGCATCGCTGAAGAGAATGCGGCCCAGCCGGTCGTCGCCGGGGTGGGATCCTTCCAGGCAAAAAGGGCAAGCCAGGTTGCAGACGGTTCCGGTATGGAACCACAGCTCGCGCAGCCGTTGAGGCTGGATGTAGCCGCGCGGATCTCCCCGGGTGGTGAAAAGCCAGTCCCGATTTCTGGGTGCGCCGTTTGATTCAGCAGCAGCAGCCGCTCTGGCTTGATGCATCAGTGGAAGAATCCTTTTCGAAAGGCAGGCTGGTTCCGCAGCCTTCGAAAATCCCGTAATGAGTCGAAAAGTCCCCCAGAAAATCGAAGTGAGGCGCAAATCGGGTCTCATGCAGCATGCGGAAGGTGTTTCCGCAAACGGGAAAGGCCTTGCCTCGTTCGATGCGGTGGTGCTTGTCCAGCACCAGCGCTTGAGGGTGATGGGGGATGGTCCCTTGGTAGACGACGGCCTGACCGTAGTCTTCGCAGGAAGGCTCCAAGCCGGCCAGCTTGAAGAGGCGATAGGTGGCTGAAAAGAAGCGGATGTGGCCGATGCGCTCGTCGATGAGGGGGTTGTCGATGCGGATGGGGCGGTCTTCCACCAGGCGCGGATCTGCGAAGCCCGCCCTGCGTGCCAGCGACTCAAAATCGTTCCAGTAAAGCGCCCCGCTCAAGCACTCGCCGTAAAGCAACGCGTCCGAAGCCAATTCCCGAGGCACCCGCCGGTCGGCATACACGTCGGCAAAATACATCTCGCCACCAGGGCGCAGCAGGCGGTGGGCGTGGCGCAGCACGGCCTCCTTGTCGGTGGACAGGTTGATCACGCAATTGGAGACGATGATGTCGAAGCTCTCCTCTTCCAGCCCCAACTCGTCCAGGCGTTCGATGTAGCCCTGCCTGAACTCCAGGTTGGGTTGGCTGTAGCCGTACTTCTGGGTGTGAAAGTCGACGTGGCGCCGGGCCACATCCAGTTGCTCCTCGGTCATTTCGACGCCTACTACGAAGCCGTCCCGGCCCACCAGCCGCGAGAGGACGTAGCAGTCGCGGCCCGAGCCCGAACCCAAGTCGAGAATGCGGGCGCCTTCCAGCAACTGGGGCGAAACCAGCCCGCAGCCGTAGTAGCGGGCCCGCACTTCGGAATGCACATCCGCGATGGCGGCTTCCAGATAGGAGGGAAGAATCGCCTCCGTGGCGCAGGCATTGGTCTTGAGGTCCTCGCTGCGTTGCAGCACTTTGCCATAGTATTCCTTGACTTCGCTCAGCATCTCGCTTTCCGGTTCCTTGTCAGCACACAGTTGCAATCGCCTGCCCCGCCAAAAGGGCACACCCCTTCACTCGATCCAATGTATTATGCCAATCCCCGCCTCCGGCTGTCACCCATCGGCCGGCAGCGCTGTTTGCTCTCCGACTGTTTGGGCACAGGGCGGCGATCCAACTAAAATGCATGATTCGAGGCCTGGAGCAGGAGATGCTCCAATCCCGGCAACCGAACGTACAATGGAAAAGACATTTGCAGCGAAAGCATGAAAGGGTATCGCCATGGGTTCGAAAATCCGCCGAGTCGATTACTTTTACACCGCAGTCAGAGACGAGCCTGGAGAAGCCTACAAGCTGCTTTCACTGCTGGCAGACTTGGGTGTCAACCTGCTCGCCTTCACCGCTGTTCCTGTGGGGCCGATGCGCACCCAGCTGGCGCTTTTCCCGGAAGACACCGGCAAGCTGACCACAGAGGCCAAAAAGGCCGGCCTGGCCATCGACGGCCCTCATCCGGCATTCCTGGTGCAGGGGGACGACCAATTGGGCGCCCTGGCCGGCATCCATGCCCGGTTGTACGAGCACAACATCAACATCTACGCCTCCAGCGGCGTCACCGACGGCCAAGGCAGCTTTGGATACCTGCTCTACGTCCGTCCCGACGACTTCAACAGGGCCGCCAAGGCGCTGGGAATATGAGGAGCGGATCCGGGAGTTTCGCGCAAAGCCGCAAAGAACGCAAAGTGCAAAAGAATCGGGTTGCCGGATACCGAGTAATCCCTTGCTTTCTTCACTTTGCGTTCTTAGCGCCTTTGCGTGAAACTCCCGGCCGTGAAACTCCCGGCAGGGTAATTCAGTGTGCCCGGGATCCGCTTGAATGGCTCCTGTTCAATACCCGGCCGCCATGCCATCCTTTCGCGACTCGCTGGCCGCACGGAAGACGTCGTTTTCCGCATCGTAAAGAATGGCCTGGTAGCCCCCGAAGCCGCCCACAACAAAGCGAAGGCGGTGCCCCATCTTGACCAATTCGCGCTGGACTTCCGGCGCGACCCCTGATTCCAGGCGGACATTCCCACCGTCGGTCATCACCGATCCTGTGGGCGAGGAAGAGCCGGAATGGCGGAAGCGCGGGGCGTCCCCGGCCTCCTGGACGCCCATTCCGAAGTCGATGATGTTGCACACGATCTGGGTGTGCCCCTGGGGCTGCATGTCTCCGCCCATGACTCCGAAGCTCAGGAAGGGCTTGCCGTCCTTGGTCACGAAGGCCGGGATGATGGTGTGGAAAGGACGCTTGTGGGGCGCATAGAAGTTGGCGTGGCTTTCGTCCGTCAGGTGAAAGAGCTGCCCCCGGTTCTGAATCGAAAAGCCCAGCCCGTCGGGCACCCATCCGGTGCCGAACCCGCTGAAGTTGCTTTGGATGAGCGAGACCATGTTGCGGTCCTTGTCGGCCACGGCCAGGTAGATGGTGTCGCCGTCCTGCAGCACCGGATCGCCGGTGGGATAGCGCCGCGCTGCCCGGTGGGGGTCGATGAGGCGACGGCGGTACTCGGCGTACTCCTTGGAGATCAGCTCCCGCACGGGGACATCGCTGAAGTCCATGTCGGCGTAAAAGCGCGCCCGGTCCTCGAATGCCAGCTTCTTGGCCTCGATGAGCAGGTGCAGGTATGTCGCGCTGTTGTGCCCCAGAGAGGCCAAGTCGTAGCCTTCCAGGATATTGAGCATCTGCAGCGCCGCGATTCCCTGGCCGTTGGGCGGCAGTTCCCAGACCTCGTAGCCCCGGTAGCTGGCCGACACCGGATCGATCCAGGTCGAAGTGTGATCGGCCAAGTCTTTCTTGGTCAAAAAGCAGCCCTCCCTTTTGCAGAACTGATCGATGACCTCAGCCACCTTGCCCTTGTAGAAGTAGTCGCGCCCCTGCCGGCCGATGGCTTCCAAGGTGTCGGCCAGGTCGGGGTTGCGGAAGATCTCTCCCTCGCGAGGCGCCCGCCCGTCGGGCATGAAGGTCTTGGCAAAGTTGGGCTGGTCCTTGCGGGCGCCCACTCCCCCCGCCCAGTAATAAGCGATTACCTCGCTGACCGGGAAGCCGTCGCGGGCGTACTCGACCGCCGGCGCCACCAGCTCTTTCATGGGCAGCCGGCCGAACTTGCGGTGCAGCTCGAACCAGCCGTCCACAGCTCCTGGGACGGAGAGCGAGAAGGGGCCCACGGTGGGGATTCGCTGCATGTTTCGCTTGCGGAACTCCTCCAAGGTCAGCGAATAGGGGGAACGTCCGCTGGCGTTGAGCCCGTGCAGGCGTTGGTCGGACTGGTTCCAGACGATGGCGAACAGGTCTCCACCTATGCCGTTGCCGGTGGGCTCCATCAAGCCCAGCACGGCGTTGGCGGCAATGGCGGCGTCCACCGCGCTGCCTCCCTTTTTGAGGATGTCGATGGCGACCTGGGTGGCCAACGGCTGACTGGTGGCTGCCGCCCCATTGCGGGCGATGACCGCCGACCGGGTGGCAAACGGCCGTCCCGTCAAGCGGTCCCCCGCCAAGGCGGCTTGAGCCAGGATCAAAACGCACAACAAAATCTTTGCCCACATAACAGCTCCCTCGTTCCATTCAGCGATGTACATTGCGTTCTCATTCTGGTGGCGCAGGCTTGGATTGTCAAAAGCAAGGTTTCGCGCCAAGACTCTAAGAGCGCCAAGCTGAGATTCTGTTTTCTTGGCGAACTTGGCGTCCTTGCGCGAAACCCGCTCTTCCCGGACCCGCTGCTATAATGCCCGGTCTATGAGACGAACTCGACTCCTCCTGGCATTGCTGTGGCTGCTCGTCCTGCCCTTGGCCGGATGCGGATCATCGGCCCGGCAGACGAAGGGCAAGGCGGTCGTGCTGGGATTTGACGGCGTGGACCCCGACTTGGTCAAGCAATGGCTGGACGAGCTTCCCCACATCAAGAAGCTCTCCCAAAGCGGAACCCTCATGCCCCTGGGAACCACCAATCCCCCCGAATCCCCTGTCGCCTGGGCCAGCTTCGCCACCGGCACCAATCCCGGAAAGCACGGCATCTTCGACTTCCTCAAGCGCGATGCGGAGCACTACCTGCCCGACATCGGACTGGTGGAACGGGAAAAGCCCGAATTCCTGTTCGATGCGATCCCCATCAAGGCGCCCAAAGTGATCAACAACCGCAAGGGGACGCCCTATTGGAAGCAACTCGACCAACACGGCATCGCCACCGTCAACTTGCGAATGCCTCTGGAACTGCCCGCCGAGGAACTGGAGCATGGGCGGTCCTGGTCCGGCTTGGGAGTCCCGGACATCGGGGGGACCTGGGGCACCTACTATTACCTGGCCTCGGACCTCTCGGCCTGGGACTTGAGCGAAAACTCCAATACCGAGTTTGGCGGGCGCCAAGTCCTGCTGGAACTGGACGGCCAAAAGGACTCGCTCTTTCACGCCCAGATCGAAGGCCCGACCGACCCGCGCAAAACCCCCGAGCCCGGCCAATCCTACCGAATCGCCATCCCTGTCGAGGTGGAGCGCAACCAAGACTCCACAGCGGTCTCCATTCGGGTGCAGGGCCAGGAGCAGAATGTCTCGGAAGGCGCTTGGAGCGAATGGTATTCGTTCCAGTTCGACATCGGTCCCTTTGTCTCGGCTCAAGGCGTCAGCCGCTTTTATGTTCTGGAGACCTTTCCCGAAGTCCGCCTCTACCTGATGCCCATCAGCTTCGATCCGGCCGATCCGCCCTTCCCCATCTCCTATCCCGAAGAATACGTGGAGGACTTGAACGAGCGCTACGGAACCTTCAAGACACTGGGCTGGATTCACGAAACCTGGGGCTTGAATGAAGAGCAGATCGACGAAGAGGTATTCCTGCAAGACCTGTTCCGCAACATGGACAGCCTGGAACGGACCCTGCTGGACGAAATCGACGCCGGACAGGCATCGGTCTACAGCGCCGTCTTTACCGCCACCGACAGCGCTTCGCACATGTTTTACCGCCTCATCGACCCCCAGCATCCCCGCTACGACGAGCAACTGGCCTCCCAATACGGCGACGCCATCCTGCGCGTCTACAAGCGGATGGATGAGGTCATCGGCAAGGTGGTGCAACGCATCGGCCCCCAGGATCTCCTGTTGGTGATTTCCGACCACGGCTTTCACACCTGGCGGCGCGAGTTCAACACCAACACCTGGCTGGTGCGAAACGGCTACATGTTCCTGAAGGGGATGGACTCCGACCCCGCCCTGAAAAAGCTCGACCACATGTTCAGCGGAGGCAGCTTCTTCCCCAACGTGGACTGGAGCCGCAGCAAGGCCTATTCGCTGGGGCTGGGCCACATCTACATCAACTTGAAGGGGCGCGAAGGCCAGGGCATTGTGGAGCCGGGGGCGGAGTATGACCAGCTGGTCCGGGAAATCCGCCACAAGATCCTTCAATTCGAGGATCCTGACAACGGGGAGCGCCCCCTGGTCAACGCCTACTACTACAAGGACATCTACACGGGCGACAACATGGAGCATGCCGGGGACATCCAGCTCAGCTTCAAGACCGGCTACCGCACCTCCTGGCAGACGGCGCTGGGGGCGGTCCCGCCCAACATCATCGTGGCCAACCTGAAGAAGTGGAGCGGCGACCACTGCGCCTCGGACATCGAACAGACCTCGGGCTTCTTGGTTTCCAACCGGCGTGTGGACACGCCCAACCCCAGCATCATCGACATCGCACCGACGCTCTATAAGGAATTCGGGGTGGAGATTCCGCAGCGGGTGGATGGGAAGCCGATTTCGTTCGGTTCAGTGACAGTGAGATAGGGAGTTCACGCAGAGGCGCAGAGGCGCGGAGAGAGGCAGAGGAGGGGGAAGAGTTCGGATGCCATGAAATGCGTGGTCACGGGAGGGACAGGTTTCTTGGGGAGCTGTTTGACGCGGCGCCTGCAGGAGGCCGGGCACGAGGCGACGGTCGTTTCACGCAAGAAGGGGCACGACATCCGGCAGGCCGAAACCCTCAAAGAGCCTTTCAAGGGAGCAGAGACCGTCTTTCACCTGGCGGCTTTGGTGCAGTCGCGGCCCGGGCCTTTCGAGAAGACCAACCTGGAGGGGCTTGAAAACGTCCTGCGCGCCTGCGAGGAAAACGGCGTGCAGAGGTTGGTCAACGTCTCCTCCTTCACCATCTTCGGCCCCAGCGCCGACAATCCTCACCACGAATCCGAGATACCCCGGCGAAGGCACTTTTTCCACGGTTACGATGAGACCAAGTACCAGGGATACCGTCTGGCCGAAAAGTGGCGTTCACGCCTTCCCATGAACATCGTCTTCCCCACAGTCATCTTCGGACCCGGCCCCTTGACGGAAGGAAACATTCTGGTGCGCCTGCTGCAGCGCTGGAAAAAGCTCCGACTGGCCGCACTGCAAAGGGGTGGCAGCATGGTGTGGAACTTTGTCTTCATCGAGGACGTGGCCGAGGGGCTGATGCGCTGCCTGGATGCACCTGTGGGAGAGGACTACATCCTGGGGGGCGAGAATCGTTCCATCCGGGAGCTTTTCGAAGCCTTCCGCCAGGTCTCCGGCTGCCGAATGCTTCCGCTGGGGCTGCCCGATCGGCTCTTCCGGGCGGGTGCCTACTTGGAAGATCTGACTTCCCGCCTGGGAGGATTTCCCCCTCTTGTGCTGCCCTCCACCGCCGACTTCTTCCTCAGCGACTGGCAGTTCTCGTCAAAAAAAGCTACTCAGCAACTCGGCTATCGGCACCATTCCCTGGCAGAAGGCCTGGCCAAAACCTACCGCTGGATGGGGCGCCAGGGATTGGCGTGATTCGACAGGCGCTGACAACAAATAGGAAACATGTGCAAGCCTGGAGTCGTACCCCAGTCATTGAATCGCTTTCAAAGCCTCCAACCAGCCTGACAATTGCATGAACTCGGACTTTGGCCGAGCGTTGGCTTGATCAAGATTGGCGGTCTTGAAGAAAGTGAAACACCCTTCGACTTTCTAATTCCGAAGGCGCTGTGCACTCACATTCTGCAATCTAGAGACTGCAGAACTGTTATTCAAAATCGTGCCGATTATTTGTCACTACACCGTATTTTCGCAAAGCACATTTTGCACTTGCAGAAAACTACGGCTTGTTTTAAACTCTTTCTCCAATACGCCTCTGCGGGATCGGCCTTCGGAGCGCTTGCTCGCTATGCTCCGCTCAAGGGGATTCCAGCCAAGGAGGAGGTGTCAGCTTTGCAGAGTGGCTCTTCGGTTGAGGTTTGTCCGTTGAAATGAAGTGCCCCCCAGGATAGACAGGGGCCGGTCTGCTTTGCCGACTGCGTTGCCAGCATCTCTCCAGGCAGAAGCGTAGATTCGATCTTGGGCATTTGGGGCACGTTCCGCCAGGGCTGCCTGAGATGACGTCAGAGATTAAAATTGTGCGGACCCGAGCAAAGCTCCAAGCTGCAGTACCCGCAGGCCCGGTACAATCCGAGTCGAGGATTCGGGAGGGCCTTTCCATTTCTCAATGGGTCAAGCGGCAACTGTTCAGCATCGCTGAAGAAGAGACCACCTTTGCCCGGCGGGGCTTCCGGCGGGGCGACCCTCAGATCCTGCGCCGCCTCGAACAGGTCGGCCGCAGCTTTGTATCGGGCTACCACTTTGCCCTGGATGCGGGAAGCCCCAG